>JACQVO010000085.1 GCA_016209725.1 Candidatus Methylomirabilota bacterium
ACCTTGGCCACGAGGTAGCGGTCGCCCAGATCCACCACGGCGGCGTCTTCGCCCACTCGCGGGCCCATGAGGACGCGGGGATCGCGGATGTCGCAGGCGCGGAAGAGCCGGTCCAGGACCTCCAGGGGCGGCTTCCCCAGGCGGAGGCCTGCCTGCGTCCCGCGGACAGGCAGGCCTGCCTGCCCGCCTCTGGCGGACGCACGCAGGCGCGGGGAGAGGGCGGAGCGATCGGATTCAGAACTCATAGACGGCGAAGGGCAGCGGCGTGATCAGGGCCACGAGCAAGCCCAGGGCGATGAGGGCGAGGACCCGCCGTGGTGCGTCCAGTGGGGTCAGATCGTCGAGGGGCGGCGGGTGACGGAGGCCCAAGCCCACGGCGAGGGCGACCCACACCAGCCAGCCTTGCCAGCGCGTGATCAGAAACAACAGACCCAGGACCCCCAGGAAGAGCCAGACGATCATCCGGTGGCCGCGGCCCAGCACGGCGTAGACGATGTGGCCACCGTCAAGCTGGGAAAGCGGCATGAGATTCAGGGCCGTGACGAAGAAGCCCAACCAGCCGGCCAAGGCCATGGGATGGAGGATGACGTCGAAGCCCTCCGGGATCGGGCCCTTCACCAGCCACTTCAGGAACAGGTACGCCAGCGAGTTGCCCTCCTGCAGGACGATGCCCGAGGGCGGCTTCACGGGGGAGAGGAGAAGCCCGATGACCAGCACCGGCACAGCCAGAACCAGGCCCAGGAGGGGGCCGGCGATCCCGATGTCGAACAGGACCTTCCGGTTGGGGATGGGCGAGCGCATGCGGATGATGGCACCCATCGTCCCCATGGGGGGGAGCGGCAGTGGGACGAAGTAGGGCAGGCTCACCTGGACGCCGTACGCCCGCGCCGTGAGGTAGTGGCCCAGCTCGTGGAAGCCGAGGATGAGGAGGAGGCTGGCCGAGAATGGCAGGCCCAGAACGAGCGTGGTCGGGTCCGCCAAGGGCTGCGCCCCCTCCATCATCGCCCCCACGAAAAGCGTCGTGATCAGGGTCGCCAGAAACAGGACCAAGTTCAGTGGCCAGCCCTTCCACGCGGCCCCTTGTCCGGCCGGGGGCGAGGGCAGGCGGATCAGGGTGATCTCCTCCGGGCTCCGGATCATGGGCACATACCCATAGGGCTCGATCCGCGGCGTGAGGAGCGACATCGCCTCCTCCGGCGGGACCAGCAGGCGCCCGCGGAATCGGACCATGCCGTCTCCGCCCAAGGCGGACCATCCCTCGATGGCGAAGACCCCGACCATCTCCCGTCCGAGGACGAAAGGCCACGGCTCCATGGATGAGACCCAGCCAGGCATGATGCTATCCTAACACACCAGGGTGCAGCCGGAACCACCCAGGACGGAGTGTGACGAATATCGAACGCCGAATGTTGAATGATGAATGTCGAAGGTCTCCTTTCTCCGCGACCGCATCCCCTCCTCCTTCGTCATTCGACATTCGACATTTCCTCCGGGACCGGTACGCGCCCGCAGCGCGTCCGAGCCCGATAAACTCTCGCACCGATTCGGGGGCGGTTATACCACGCAAGCCGCGGGGGCGCAATCGGGCGCCGGCTCCGGCACCAGGTGCAGCACGACCCCAGCCTGGGCCTCCGCCAGGGACTGGAGGCGCATGGGCCGGTACTCCCCCCGCAACCAGAGCGCAATCTGGTCGTCGTAGTGCGGCGAGAGCGGGTCGCCCGAGACGCCGCCCGCCACGATCCAGCGTGACCGCTCCGGATCCGAGAGATCCACGATCTGTCGGTAGCTCGGCCCCACGATGACGCCGAAGGGCTCGGTCAGGGGAAACGCCCCCAGATTCACCGTCATCCCGTCGCCCGGTCGCGGGAACGGCCCCCGGTTGAGATCCAGGAGCCAGGCCAGCGCGCGCGCCGCCAGCCCTTTCCCCCGGCCGAGGCCGTGGAAGAACGTGAGCGTGTGGAGCATCCCCCACTGCCACTGCGCAGGATCCGTCCCCAGCCGGATCGTCGCCCGACGCCATGCCGCGGTGAGACACGCCTCCACCGTCGCCGGCATCCCGTTCGGAAACCAGGTCCCATCCTGTATGAGCAGGGCCGCATCTGCGGCCGGGACCGCGAGGTGGAGCGTCGAGAAGTACCGGCGGAAGACTCCCGGCGCCTGCCGCTCCATGGCCGGCCGGAAGCAGCGCTGCAGCAGCTCCTGGTAGAACAGGTGGTACAGGGCGGCGGCAGCGCTGTCCGCCAGCATCCGGCAATCCCAGTCGAGCAGGAGGGAGGCCGCCCGCCGGGCATCGGGATCGATCAGGGCGTCGGCCACTGGTCGCACCAGGTGTGTGACGACGCCGGCCGCCTGCAGCGAGAGGACATCGGCCTGGATCCGCGCCATGTCCTCGACCCCCGCGTGGCGGACCTGGCTCAGGAGGTGTGTGATCCGCGTGGCGCGATAGGGGGGCTCCCAGAAGCCGCCGGCGATGGTGGGCGGCAGCTCGGGGCCGACTCGATTGTTGGCCGTGGCCAGAAACCCGTCCGGGGGATTGATACTCTTCGGCAACTCCGCCCACGTCAGGTAGCCCTCCCAGGCATGGGCAGGTGACGCCCCGTCCGGGATGACGGGGCGCTCCCCGGTCCAGGATCGCCGGGGAATCTTCCCGGCACAGAAGTAGGCGATGGTCCCCTCCCGGTCGGCCACCACGACGTTCTGGGCGGGGAGCGCAAAGTCCTCCAGCGCCTTTTCGAACTCGCCGACGTTCGCGGCGCGATTGATCCCCAGCAGGGCCTCCAGTCCCCGCCACGGCTCCAGCCCGACCCAGCGGAAGGAGGTCGGAGGGGCATCCCCCTCCGGGGGCAGCAGCGGGCACAGGACGCCCTCGTGGCGCACGAAACGAAGCGCGCGCCGCGCGGGATCGCGGCGGCCGCGGACCCGGAACTCCGCCTCCACGACCTCGACGGGATGCCAGATGGTGTCGCGCAGATACTGTGTGCGCGACGGGTCCAGTGTCTCCCGGTAATAATCCCCATCGTCCGCCATCACGGCGGTGAAGCCCCAGGCCAGATGCTCATTCCGCCCGATGAGAACGGCCGGGATCCCGGGCATGGTCCCGCCGACCACCCGGCGGTCCGGCCCGTGGAGCGCGACCGGATACCAGAGCGCCGGCAGGCCGAAGAAAAGGTGCGGATCATTACAGAGCAGGGGCTTCCCGGAGGCCGTCCGCCGGCCGCTGACCACCCAACTATTGCTCCCCGCCCCCGGCCCCGCCAGGCCCAGGGCCAGCCGGGCCAAGACATCCAGACTGGCCGGCGATGGCGGCACGCGGCTGCCGACGATGCAGGGAGCGTGGGAGAGATCCGGCGGGAGGAGTGGACGCAGCCGGGCGTCGGCCGCCAAGGCGGCGAGAATCGGTTTGGCGGGAAAAGCCAGGGAGAGGAGCCAGCCGATCAACTTGCCGATCGCGAACGTATCTTCGGGCCTCCAGGGTTCGGGAGCGCTTCCGTTGAGGACGAATTCGGGCGGAAGGCCTGCGGGACCGCATCGCTCGAGGCAGGCGTTCACCCCTGCGGCGAAGCCCTCGCTGGCAGCCGCCCCCTCCTGGCCCAGGAGCGACCGCTCCGCGCGTCCCACCTCGTACATCCTGAGACTCCGATAGTGTTGATCCACCGCCAGGACCGTTTTCCCCGGCAGATGCAGACTCGTGCCTCCGAGGGGGCGATCCCCCATGAGTTCCCCCAGGTGCCCACCCGCCAGGTGGCGGAGCGTCTCCATCTGCCAGAGCCGATCCTGCGCCATGGCCAGGCCCAGGCCGAAGGCCAGATCCCCGGGCGCCTCGGCGTAGATTTGGGGAACGCCCACCTCGTCGCGGCAGATCCAGACCTCGCCGCTGAGGCCCGGGAGGCGAAGCGTGCGGGGGCCCTCTCGCCGGGGTATGCGGCGACCTTGGAGCTTCCGCCACAGGGCCGAGATCACGAGCCCTGTGCACGCGAGGAGAGGTCGAGGCATGGGAGGATCAGTTCCTTCGGAAGCGGCGCGGCAGGTTGTAGTGGAACGAGGCCCGGATGTTCAAAGCCTCACGACCCATCTCGGGCGGGAACGGTTCGAAGGGCGCGGCGAGCTTCACCGCCCGGAGCGCTTCCTCGTCCAGGATCGGATATCCGGAGCTCTGGACGAGGCGGATGTACGTCAGGCTCCCCGCCTCGTTCAGGGTGAACACCATGAGCAGCTCCCCGCCGATGCCATGCCGGATGGCTTCCTCGGGATACTCCCATACCCGTTGGACGCGTCGTTTCAGCCGGCCCAGGTAGTCGACAAATTGCTCCTCCTGGCTGTCCAGGCTGACAGTGCGCTTGGCGCTTCCGGCGAGGTCGCCCGTCAGGCCCGAGCCCAGGCCCGCGATCTGTTCCCGCAGCGAGGGCCGCGCCGGCCCTGCGGGAGGCGGCGATCCCTTGCCCCCGGGGAGGGACGGCGCTGCTGGTGGCGGTCCGCCCAGGATGAGGCCTCCACGCTCAGGCGCCGCGGGAGCCGGCGCCGTCGGAGCCGGCATTTCGCGGGGAAGTTCGGGTGCCTTCTCGATACGTGGAGCGGCCGGCCCGGGCAAGGGTGGAGCAGCCACCTGGGCGGGTGGGGCCGGCTTCTCGGGCACCAGTGGCCTATCGGGAGCCGGGATCGGGCGAGGAGCCAACCTTTCCGTCACCGTCGGCGGTTGGGGCCTTGCCGCCTGACTGCCTGGGCGGGGAACTTCAACCGGTGCGCGTCCTGCCTTTGGAGAGGCCTGAACAGGAGGCAGCGGCGCCTGCGGTTCCACCTGAGGCGCCGGGGGCGCCAGGATCCGGACGCGGAGGGGCTTGTCCGGGAACCCAGGCGGCCTGGATGCCACCAGCATGAGCAGCCCCAGGAGTCCCGCGTGGGCCAGGACCGACAGCGTGACGCTCTTGCGAAGGATCGATCGCGTTCTCACGATTCACGATTGCGCGCGGAGAGTGGGATCCCTCGGGATCCGGGAGCCGCGCACCCTGTTCGGGATTATAAGCAACCGGAGAGTGGCCGACAAGCGGATTTGGCCTCCGGGGTGAGGGATCTGGCGCGAATCCGACCTCGATTTACGGATCGAGGTGGTAGGAGAGGGGAAGGCGAATCCAGCCGCGGACGGGGGGGTAGGGGGCGGCGCGTCGGATCGTCTGCTGGGAGGCCTGGTCCAGGATCGGGAATCCCGATGAGCGCAGGATCTCCATGGCTTCGACCGATCCATCGGCGGCGATGCGGAAGCGAAGCTCCACGGTTCCCTGGATCCCCTCGCGGCGGGCAGCGTCGGGGTAAATCTTGGCCTGCTCGATCCGGCGGCGGATGCTCCGGAGGAGGTCGGCGACACCGCCACCATCCCCGGCTCCGCCCACCCCCCCTCGTGAGGCGATCCCTACCCCGCCACCGCCGGCTCTTCCTGAGCCGCCAAGTCCTTCCGTTCCGGTCCCGCCTCCTCGGGGGCCGCCACCGCCGGCGCCGATTCCCCGGTCGGCGGCCCCGAGGCCCGCTCCTTCCGTCCCGCTCCCACCGGCTCCCGGCGGCATCAGGAAGATTCCCCTGCCTGTCGGCTCGCGATGGGTTGCCACAGGCACCGGCTCGGACTCAGCCCGTGGTGCCGGGGTGTTGGGAGTCTCCCCGGCCGACCCTGATGGTGGGAGGGAGGACCGGACGCCAGCTTCGCCTGCGGGCCCTGCCGGCGGGTTCGATTTCCCGCCGCTCGGGGAGCCATCGCGGGCATCCTCAGGCTCGGCAACAACCGCGGCCACCTCGGGGGGTACCTGCTCGGAGCGACCCGGAATCTCCGGGGGCTGCTCGGTCGGTCGCTCCGCGGCCGGTGCAGGGGCGGGCATGGGAGCCGGTTGGGCAACTCGCGAAGACTTAGCCGCGCCCGGAGGCGGCGCCGGCACGGCCCGGATCTCCGTGACGAGCCGCGCCCGGAGACTCGCGGGTGCCCTGGCAGCGAAACCGACCAGGGAGGTGAGCGCCACGAGGAGGAGCCCGTGAAGGAGGCCTGATGCGGCCACCCACCCGGCCCAGCGTCCTCCCAGATGGCCACGCTTACATCTCCGTGCCCGCTCCACAGTCCGCTCCCGGTCGGTCGCAACCGAAATATGGAACCCGGTTGTCAGTGGTCAGTGGTCCGTGGTCCGCAGTCAGTAGTCCGTGGTCAGTAGTCAGTGGTCAGCTCTCACTCGCGATTCGCTGACCGCGTCAGTAGTAATTCTCGAACCTGACACTGAGTCCGCCCAGCACGTTGATGCCCGCCGCCGGCATCAGGAAGGGCTTGGTCGTGCTGTCCGAGGGATCGAATGCCAGGATGCCGAAGGTCTCATACTTCTTGTCCGTAAGATTATTGAGCTGGAGGAACCAGGTGAGCTGTTTCCAGGTGTAGGATCCCCGCGCGTTCAGGACGAACGCGTCCTGGATGCGGAACG
>JACQVO010000090.1 GCA_016209725.1 Candidatus Methylomirabilota bacterium
AACCTCAATCTCCTGGGTACGCGCGAACCGGCAATCTATGGCCGGACGACGCTGGCGGAGATCGAGAAGCAGCTCCGGGAGCTGGCGCTGGACCTCAAGCTGGAGCTGCGGTTCGTGCAGTCGAACCACGAGGGGGCGCTGGTGGATGCCATCCACGAGGCGCGAGGCTGGGCGGAGGGCCTCCTGATCAACCCCGGGGGTTACACCCACACCAGCGTGGCCCTGCGCGACGCCGTCACGGCCGTGGCCCTCCCCACAGTCGAGGTGCACCTGTCCAACAACCACAAGCGGGAGCCGTTCCGGCAGCACTCCTATATTGCACCCGTGGCGGTGGGGCAGATCATGGGCTTCGGGGCGGATAGCTACCTGCTGGGCCTGCGGGCCCTGGCCGGGATCCTGGAGCGGGAGGGTGGGAGCGGCTCGTAGGGGCGGATCTCGCGCCGCCTCCCCCGATGTGAAGGAGGGTCCGCAAGGATGGATTGTCATCTGACGAATCGTGTCGCCGTCGTCACGGGCGGGGGCCGGGGAATCGGCGAGGGGATCGCCCTCCGGCTCGCGGCCGAAGGGGCGCACGTGGTCGTGGCCGACCAGAATCCCGAGACGGCCAGGGCGGTCGCCGGCAAGATCGAAAAGGCGGGCCGGAAGGCGCTGGCCTGTGGTGTGGACGTGACCGCGTGGGACCAGGTCCAGGCCATGGTGGCCCAGGCCATTCGGGACCTGGGCCGGATCGACATCCTGGTGAACAACGCGGGGATCTCCCCGAAAGTGGACGGGCGCAAGATCCTGGTCCACGAGATCGACCCCGCGCAGTGGGATCAGGTCCTGGCTGTGAATCTCAAGGGGGCGTTCCACTGTGCAAAAGCCATCATCCCCCACATGATGGCGCAAGAGTACGGCCGGATCGTCAGCATCGCCTCCATCTCCGGCAAGACGGGCTGGGCCGGGCCAGCCGGGGCGCACTACGCCGCATCCAAGGCCGGGTTGGCGGCGCTCACCCGGTTCATGGCGCATGAGCTGGCCCCGTACAACATCCTGTGTAATGCCCTGGCGCCCGGCCGGATCGAGACCCCCATGCGTGCACTCTCCAACGATGAGGAGAACGAGGCCATGCGGGTGCGGATCCCTCTCCAGCGCTTCGGCACCATCGACGAGGTCGCCAACCTCGTGCTGTTTCTCGTGTCGGAGCTGGCGTCCTACATCACAGGCGAGATCGTGGATATCAACGGCGGCTGGCTGATCGACTGATCCCGGAGGGGGGAACGCCATCATGCCCGAAGCACGCTACTACGAGGAGGGCAAAGTCGGGAACGAGTGTATCACGCCCGCGGTCACCATCACCGACGCCCACATCCTGGCCTACGCGGGCGTCTCGGGCGACCACTCGCCCTTGCACGTGAAATTCCGGGTGGCCAGCATGCGGACCACCAAGCAGCCGGGCTGGGGGATCGTGTTCGTGGCCTCGGAGCTGATCAACCATTACCTCTGGCAGGAATCCGGGTCATTGACCTCACCCACTTCCTGGCAGGGCCGTATCTCACCCGCTGCCTCGCCGCCCTGGGGGCCGAGGTCATCAAGGTGGAACGCCCCCCTGCCGGCGAGGAGGCGCGCAGCCATCCGTACCACCTGGACGGGCAGAGCGGGTATTTCCTCCAGCAGAACATGGGAAAGTAGGGGCTGTGCGTGGACCTGAAGGACCCGCGGGGACAGGAGGTTCTCCACAGACTGGCCCGCGCCTCGGATGTCCTGGTGGAAAACTATCGGCCCGGCGTCTTGGATCGGCTGGGGCTCGGCTACGAGGGGTTGTCGGGCATCAATCCGGGTCTGGTCTACTGCTCGGTCTCCGCCTACGGCCACACGGGCCCGTATGCCGGCCGGCCGGGCTACGGCCTTTTGGCCGAGGCCCGGAGCGGCGTCATGGACTTGGTGGGCGTGCCGGGAGAGCCGCCCCCCGTGCTGCGCCTGCCCATCGCCGACGGGTTCGCGGGCATCCATGGTGTGGCGGCCGTGTGCGCCGCGCTGGTCGGACGCCACGCGACCGGCCGGGGGCGGCACATTGATATCGCCCTGTACGACTGCATGGTGGCGCTCCACGAATTCGCCATCCAGCACTACACCCTGAGCGGCGGCACCGACATCCTGACCCGTAGCGGGTACGACCTGCCCCAGTCCACGCCCTACGGCGTCTTCACGACCCGCGACGGGTACATCGCTATCGCTGCCCACATGGACGAGGCCTGGAGGCGCATGGCCCGGTTGATGGGTGGGAAGGCGCTGGCGGCTGATCCGCGATTCCAGGACGGCGTCGGGCGGAATGCTCACCGGGAAGAGATCCTGCGACGCATCGGGGAATGGGTCATGGCGCAACCCTCCCTCGAGGAATGTGTCGCGGCGCTGGACGCGGCCGGCGTCCCGTGCGCGCCCGTCCAACGCATTGACCAAGTCGTGGCCGATCCCCAGGTGCGGGCCCGCGGGATGCTCTTCGAGCAGGAGCATCCGGTCCTGGGCCGGGTGACCCTGCCCAACGTTCCGTTCAAGTTTTCGGACGGGGAGGTGACGCCGCGGAGTCCGGCGCCCCTTCTGGGACAACACAACCGCGAGGTCCTCTGCACGATTCTCGGCTACTCGCCGGCGCAGGCGGCGGAGATGGAACGGGACGGAGTCCTCGACGCGGAGGAGGCGGTCAGTCGACTGCCGGGCAACCCGGCCGAGCGGAAAGAGTAGCCACCCACATCCCCTGCAATGCCCTGGCGCCCGGGTGGATCGAAACACCCATGCGCGCCCTCAGTAACGCGGAGGAGAACGAGGCCCTGCGGGTGCGCATCCCTCTCCAGCGCTTCGGCACCGTGGTGGATCCGGCGGACCTGTTCGTCGCCAAGAAGCAGGCCATGGCCATCGCCTTCAAGCACACCGTCGAGGCCAGGAGCGGCGGGCGGATCAGTGAGGTCCGAGAGCGTGTAGTTGGCCATATAGGCCCACCGTTCCGGCTTGCCGTTGTGCAGCATGGCAGTGAGGGGCAGGAAGTGCCGCGCACGGCCCCGAGGAGCTTCCCGAGCTTGTACCATTTGGTCTCCTTGATCTCGCCACCGAAGAAGTGGGCCGACATCTTGTGGGCTTCGTCCACGATCACGAGGTCCCAATCGGCTTGGTCGTCCCGGAGCTTCGCCCGGACATCCTCGTTCCGGCAGCCCGGTCGCACCGGGCTCCCCGACCTCACTCCGTTGCGCCACGCCATGAAGCCGAACTCCTTGAAAACACGAACCGTCGCCCGCAATTAAGCCTTGACTCGATACGGGGGGTGCCGTAACTTCATCGCCACTTGCGGCCGCGGAGGCGACCCGCTGTCGAGGGGAGACCTCTTGCGGGGGGACGTGAGAGGAGCGGGACCGGCCGGGGCGGCCTGAGGCAGCGGGACGGCGCAAGGGTGATGACGACGAAGGGAAACAGGCGGAATATCATCGTCACCGGATTCATGGCAACGGGGAAGTCGTCCGTCGGCCGGCGGCTGGCCATCCGGCTCGGGTACGACTTCCTGGACCTGGACACGCTGATCGCCGCCGAGGCGGGGATGCCCATCTCCCAGATCTTTGCCAGCCAGGGCGAAGAGAGCTTCCGCGCCCTGGAGTCCCGCATGGTGGACCGGGTGGCCGGGCGCGCGGGCTGTGTGGTGGCCACCGGGGGTGGGACCATCGTGGATCCGCGGAATCTGGAGGCATTGAAGCGGAGCGGCGTCGTCATCTCGCTCACCGCGGACCCCGACACCATCCTGTCCCGGGTCGGCCCGGTGGACGATCGGCCCATGCTGTGGGGTGGGGACACGCGGGAGCGGATCCGTCTCCTGCTGGAACAGCGCGCCCAGGCCTATGCCAGGGCGGACCTGATCGTGGATGCCTCGGCCCAGGCCATTGATTCCGTGGTGAATCACATCCTGGATTTCCTGGCCTTGCACCACGTGATCGCCCGGGGACCGGCCGTTGACCTGCCGGCGATGGCCCAGAGCATTCGGCTGGTCCTGGGCCCCCGATCCTACGAGGTGGTGATCGGGCCGAGCCTTTTGGGAGAGGTCGGCAGGCTGGTGAAGGGCCTGGACCTGGCGAGCACGAGCGTCCTGTTGACCAGCCCGGGGGATCACCGGCTCTTCGGCGGGCGCCTGATGCGCGCCCTCGAGGAAGCCGGCTTCGCGGTGACCTGCATCGAGCTGCCGGACCAGGAGGAGGAGAAGGGTCTGGAGCGGCTTGGCTGGCTCTACCGCCAGATGGCGGCGCAGCGGCTGGAGCGGCGATCGGCGGTCTTCGCCCTGGGCGGGGTCGTCATCGGAGAATTGGCCGGCTTCGCCGGCGCGACGTATCTCAGGGGCCTGCCCCTCATCCAGATCCCCACCTCGCTGATCGCGCAAGTGGACACCAGCATCGGGGGGAAGGTGGGCGTGAACCTCCCGGAGGGGAAGAACCTGGTCGGGACGTTCTACCAGCCCCGCCTGGTGGTCACCGACGTCGAGACCCTGACCGCCCTCCCCGAGCGGGACTTCTGCGCCGGATTGGCCGAGGTGGTGAAGGTTGCCGCCATTCGGGATCGGTCCTTTTTCGAATACCTGGAGGCGAACGTGGAGGAGGTCCTGTCCCGGGATCTCCAGGCCTTGGCCCGGCTGGTGAAGCGCGCGTGCGAAATCAAGACCTCGATCGTGGAGGCGGACGAGTGGGAAACCGATGTCCGATCCATTCTGAACTTCGGCCACACCGTGGGCCATGCCCTGGAGGCGGCCACAGGCTACCATGGGCCCAACCATGGTGAGGCCGTGGCGGTGGGGATGGTGGTCGCCACGACCCTCTCGGTCCAGCGCGGAATCTGTCCCGGAGGGGATCTGGCCCGCCTGAGGCGCCTGCTGCAGTCGTTCGGGCTGTCCACCAAGCTCCTGGCCGACCCGGGCGAGGTTCTCCGCTTCGTCCGCTACGATAAGAAGATCCAAGACCGCCTCGTGCGCTTCGTCCTTCTTCGCGGCATCGGGGATGCCACGATGAAGACGCTCGACACCCCGACGGAACTCGAGGCAGCCCTGAGTGCGTGCGCCTGACCGGCCGCGGCTCGGCGAGCCGGCCGCGCGGCTCCTGGCGGGCGCTGGGTCTTGTTTGTCTGCATCCCGACCCGCTGATCCGGAATAGCCGCCTCGCCCATGGACACGATTCATCTCGACCTCGGAAACTCGGGCTACGACATTCACATCGGCGCCGACCTGCTGCGGCAGGTCGGCGACATGATCCAGCCGCTCAACCTCGGCCGCAGCCTGGGGCTCATCACCCATCCGGCGCTGGAGGCGGTCTACGGGTCGGCAGTCGTGGCATCGCTCGAGCGCGCGGGCCACGTGGTCACGCTCCTGACCGTCCCCCCGGGAGAGGAGAGCAAGTCGCTGGACCAAGCGGCCCGGCTGTGCCAGGCGTTGGTCCGGGCGCGCCTGGATCGCGGGTCCGCCCTCCTCGGCCTCGGCGGGGGAGTGATCGGAGACCTGGGCGGGTTCGTGGCGGCGATCCTGTACCGCGGCATCCCCTTCGTCAATCTTCCCACGACGCTCCTGGCGCAGGTGGACAGCAGCGTGGGCGGCAAGACGGGCGTGAACCTGCCCGAGGGCAAGAACCTGGTCGGGGCCTTCCACCAGCCGCGCCTGGTGGCGGCAGACGTGCTGACCTTGCGGACGCTGGCGGAGCGGGAGTTCCGGTCCGGACTGGCCGAGGTGGTGAAGCACGGCATGATCGCCGATCGGGTGTTGTTCCAGCGGCTGGAGGAACAGGCTGATCGCATTCTGGCGAGGGATCCCCCGGCGCTCCAGGAGATTGTCCGCCGGTCTTGCACGATCAAGGCGCGGGTTGTCGAGGCGGACGAGCGCGAGGCGGGCCTGCGGGCCATGCTGAACTTCGGGCACACCGTTGGCCACGCGGTGGAGGCGGCGCTGGGATACGGGGTGATCACCCATGGAGAGGCCGTGGCCCAGGGGATGCTGGTGGCCGCGGCGCTCTCGGTCCGGCGGGGGCTGTGTCCCGAGGCGGATGCGGCCCGACTGCGGGTACTCCTGAATCGCTTCGGCCTCCTGGGAGCCCCCCTGCCGTCGCCGCAATCCCTGGAAACATACATGGTTAGCGACAAGAAAGCCCGGGACGGCGTGGTCCAATTCGTGTTGACACGTGGGGTGGGAAGTGTTACTTTCGCGCCGATTTCTGAGCGGGAGGAACTGCGGAGAGCCGTCCGGGACGCCCTGGGAAATCGGTTTCAATAGTTGTCGGTTGTCCGTCGTCAGTTTTGCAGTGAGCTGATGTAGTGCGGTGAATCCCAAATTCCTTTACAATTCCGTTCACCCTGAGCCTGTCGAAGGGTGCGGAATCTGGGCTTCGACAAGCATGTCCTGAGCCGAGTCGAAGGGCTCAGCCCGAACGGGCTCCCTGTAAAGCCATTTCTGACTCAGTACACTAGGTTGGACACATGGCGCTGCGGTTCGAAGAGATCGAGCGTCACGCCGCCAAGCTCGAACGGGAGCCTGGCTCGCGGGTGTTCGCCCAGCTCGCCGATGCTTACCGAAAGGAAGGCCTGCTGGAGGAGGCCATCCAGGTCTGCCGGGAGGGACTCCTCGCCCATCCGACCTACGCGAGCGCGCGGGTCGTGCTGGGCCGCGCCCTGCTGGAGCAGGGCTCCCTGGAAGAGGCGGAGGCGGAATTCCGCCGCGTTCTGGATCAGGCCCCGGACAATCTCGTGGCCCTCCGGCTCATGGGCGACCTCTCCGTCCGGCGGGATCAACCGGCCGAGGCGCGGACGTATTACGACCGGGCGTTGCGCCTGAACCCACGTGACCAAGAGACCCAGGACCGCCTGGCGTCCCTGCCTGCCGTCCCCGTTGATCCCTTGGCCAGCCCCACTCTGGCGGCCATCTACGCGTCGCAGGGTCATGCAGAACTTGCCGAGGCGATGGTTGCCCGGCTCGGACACCGGGTCGAACAGCGACCGATCCCTCGCCCCGGAGGCGTCCCACAGCAGCGGGCAGCGGAGCTGGCCCTCGTGCAAAAACTCACCGCCTTCCTCGAGGCGGCGCGACAGCTTCGGAAGTAGGCGACCCAGGGCCGAAGGCCGGTGGAAGAGATGGCGGCTGATCTGGAGGGGACCCTGGCGGACCTGGCCCGGACGGTGCGGAGTGGGCAACGGGCCGTCCTCATGGACCTGGACGGCGTCCCCATCGAGCAGGCGGCGCAGGGTCCTGGCGCGGATCTGGAATCCGTCGCCGCGGAGTATGCGGCTCCCCTGCGCCAGGCCCAGAGCCTGGCGGCAGAGCTGGAGCTGGGCGCGCCACTAGGCTACAGTGTGCGGGGGACAGGCGGGCTTTTCGTCTTTGCCTTCGCGCCCGGGGATCTCGTCCTGGCGGTCGAGGCGGACTCCGCGGGCCTGCGCGGGCAGATGCGCCAGGCCCTCATCCGAGCCCTGGGTCAGCTCCGCGATCTGTAAGCTGACACGTGGCCCCGGCGGGACGGGGCCACGGCGGGCATCGCCTGCGGCAAGGGCGCGATGCCGTTTTTTGTTCGTGGCCATCGGGGGAGCCGTGGCGCGCATCCTGGTTCTCAACGGTCCGAACCTGAATCTCCTGGGGACGCGAGAGCCCGGCCTGTACGGCACCACCACGCTGGTCGAGATCGAGAGCGCCGTGCGGAAGCTGGCCCGCCGGCTCCGCTGCGAGGTGCGGTTCCAGCAGCATAACGGGGAGGGGGAACTGATCGAGGCCTTGCACGAGGCCGTGGGCTGGGCCGACGCCATCGTTTTCAACCCGGCGGCGTATACCCACACCAGCGTCGCCCTGCGGGATGCGATTGCGGGGACTCGCCTCCCGGTGGTCGAAGTGCACCTGTCCAACATCCACGCGCGGGAGCCGTTCCGCCACCATTCCCTGACGGCAGAGGTGGCCGTCGGGCTGGTGAGCGGGTTCGGCGCAGACAGCTACCTGCTGGGTCTGCAGGCCGCGCTGGGTTACGTGGCGAAGCACCCCGCGCGCCCCCAGCCCGGGCGGGGGGTCCTGCGAGGGAGGAGTCGAGTTTCGTGATTCTGGCAGGCGATTTGCGACCAGGCGTCAAGGTGGAAGTGGACGGCGTTCCCTTCGTGGTCACCGACTTTCACTGGGTGAAGCCGGGCAAGGGCGGCGCCTTCATGCGGACGAAGCTCCGGAACATGCGAACCGGGGCCATCGCGGAGCGGACCTTCCGGACGGATGAAAAGCTGCCCTCCGCCGACCTGGAGGAGAAACGGGCCCAGTTCCTGTACCAGAGCGACGACGAGTTCCACTTCATGGATATGGAGACCTACGAGCAGTTCTTCCTGTCTGCGGACCAGCTCGGCGACGCCAGGAAGTATCTCAAGGAAGAGATGGTGGTCACGATCGTGTCCCACCGCGGGACCCCGTTGACGGTGGAGGTGCCGACCTTCGTGGAGCTCACGGTGTCCACGACCGATCCGGGCGTGCGCGGGGACACCGCCTCGGGCGGGTCCAAGCCGGCCACCTTGGAAACCGGTGCCGTCATCCAGGTGCCCCTCTTCATCAACGTGGGCGATCGGCTGCGGGTGGACACGCGGACCGGCACCTACATCGAGCGCGCATGACGGCCACCGGGGAACGGCTGCGGCAACAGCCAAGTCGGTGGTGCGCCGAGGCCCACTGGGGTTCGTCTCGCGTGTACCCCACGGAGCCTCACGGGAGGGCGGGATGGACCTCAAAGAGCTGAAGGCCCTCCTCCGGCTGATGGAGGGACACGACGTCGAGGAGGTGGAGGTGGAGGAGGGCGGCCGGCGCATCCGCATCCGGCGGCGGCCGGCGCAGCCCCTGATCCCTCAGGCGCCACCCGCCGTGCCGCACGCCGCCACCCAGGTCACGGGGACCGCCTCACCGCTCACCGCCGGCACCACGGCCTCGGAGACCGCCGGCCTCATCCCTGTGGAGTCACCGATGGTCGGTACCTTTTACCGGGCCCCGGCACCCGGCGCCGAGCCCTACGTGAAGGAGGGGGACCTGATTCAGAAGGGGACCGTCCTCTGCATCATCGAGGCGATGAAGCTCATGAACGAGATCGAGGCCGAGGTGAAGGGCCGGATCGCCCGGATCCCGGTCGAGAACGGCCAGCCCGTAGAATTCGGGCAAACTCTCTTCTTCCTGGAACCCGTGTGAGCCGGGTTCGGGAATTGATGCACTTCCTCCATTGTTCTCCAAGGTCCTGATCGCCAATCGCGGCGAGATCGCCGTCCGGATCATCCGGGCCTGCCGGGAGCTGAGCATCCGGACAGTGGCGGTCTTTTCCCAGGCGGACGCCGAGGCCCTCCACGTACAACTGGCGGACGAAGCCGTGTGCATCGGGCCGCCCCAGGCCATCCAGAGCTACCTCAAGGTCGCCGCCATCATCAGTGCCGCCGAGATCACCGGGGCCGAGGCCATCCATCCCGGGTACGGCTTCCTGGCCGAGAATCCCCGCTTCGCCGAGGTCTGCGAGGGCTGCGGGATCCAGTTCATCGGCCCGTCCGCCGCCAGCATTCAGATGATGGGGGACAAGGCGGCCGCCCGCCGCGTGGCCGCGTCTCACGGCGTCCCCGTCCTGCCGGGCAGCCAACATCCGGTTCGCGATCTCGCCGAGGCGAGACAGCTCGCGCGGGAGATCGGCTTTCCCCTCATCATCAAGGCCAGCGCGGGCGGGGGGGGGAAGGGCATGCGGGTCGTGACGGCCCCCGAGACGCTGGAATCCGCGCTGGCCACGGCGGCGGCCGAGGCGGCCGGGGCCTTCGGAGACGCCGCGGTGTATCTGGAGCGGTACCTTCCCGATCCACGCCATGTGGAGATCCAGATCCTGATGGATGCCCACGGGCGGGGAGTGCACCTCGGCGAGCGCGACTGCTCCATCCAGCGCCGCCACCAGAAGCTGCTGGAGGAGGCCCCCTCGCCGGCCCTGACGGACTCGCTCCGCCAAGCCATGGGACAGGCCGCGCTCAGCGTGGCGGAGGCCGCGGGCTACCGCAACGCGGGGACAGTGGAGTTCCTGCTGGATGGGCGGGGCAACTTCTTCTTCATGGAAATGAACACCCGCATCCAGGTGGAGCACCCGGTCACCGAGATGGTGACGGGCCTGGACCTGGTGAAGGCTCAGGTGCGGATCGCCGCGGGCGAGCCGCTCCCGGTCACCCAGGCGGACGTGCGACTCCAGGGGCACAGTCTGGAGTGCCGAATCAACGCCGAGGATCCCGACCGCTTCCTCCCCTCGCCCGGGAAACTGACGAACTTCCGGGCGCCGGGGGGTCCCGGCGTGCGGGTGGACAGCCATGCCTACGTCGGCTACGTCGTCCCGCCGTACTATGACTCGCTGCTGGGCAAGGTGATCGTGCACGGCCACGACCGGGACGAGGCCATTCTGCGCATGCAGCGTGCCCTGGACGAGACGCTGATCCAGGGGGTGCAGACCACGATTCCGTTCCACCAGAAGGTCCTGCGCCACCCGGACTTCCTGGCCGGGCGAACATCGACGCGGTTCCTGGAGCGCCTGACGGAGGCGCAGTGAGGCTCCGCTCCCTGCATCTCTGCGTGATCACGGATCCGGAGCTGGCCCGCGGTCGCGACCATGTCGCCATTACGGAGGCCGCTCTGAGCGGTGGCGCGGACATGATCCAGCTCCGCGACAAGACCGGGAGCCTGCGCGATCTTCTGCCGCAGGCCAGGGCCATCCAGGCCCTCTGTCGGGCGCGCCCGGCTCTCTTCATCGTGAACGATCGCCTGGACCTGGCCCTGGCTGCCGGGGCGGACGGGGTGCACGTGGGGCAGGATGATCTCCCGGCCGAGGCGGCCCGCCGCCTGTTGGGCCCGGGACGGATTCTTGGCGTCTCCACCCACAGCCGGGAACAGGCGGAGGCGGCCCGGGCCGCCGGGGCCGACTACATCGGCTTCGGTCCCATGTTTCCCACCGGGACCAAGGAGACCGGATACACGCCCCGTGGCCTGGAAGGGCTTCGGGAGGCGCGGGCGGCCGTGTCACTTCCCATCCTGGCCATCGGCGGGATCACCCTTGAAAATGTCGCCGCGGTCATCGGCGCGGGGGCCACGGCCCCGGCCGTCATCTCTGCCATCGTGGCGGCGCCGGACATCGCGGCGGCGACGGCGGCCTTCCGGAAGTGCGTGGCCACGGCCAGGGCTCTCGCGAAACCGCGGCCGGCGTCGCAGGGCCATCGGGGGCTGCCTTGACACGGCCCGCCTCTCTGGGGCATGCTGCAGTCCCAGTCGGGGCGCCTTGGGCAAGAGCAAATTCCTGGGACCACGCCGCTATCGGGTGCACCCTCGATACCCGAGGGCTGCGGGACTCTGGTAGCGCGCAGCGCGAAACCATCGCCTGGGGGGATCTGCATGCCTGCAACCGATGTGGTGGTCATCGGCGGTGGCTGCACCGGCAGCAGTACGGCCTTCTGGCTGGCATCCCGGTACCGGCAGCGGGTCACACTCCTCGAGCAGCGGACGGTCGGCGGCGGACCGACCGGCCGCTCCAGCGGCATTGTCCGCATGCACTACTCCTACGATCCTCTCATCCGCCTGGCCCTGCGCAGCCGGGACATCTTCGCGCACTTCGATGGGGTCGTGGGAGGCAGCGCTGACTTCAAGCGGACCGGGTTCCTGCTGCTGGCTCCGCCGGGAGAGAAGGCCATGGTCGTGGCCAACGTCCGGCTCCAGCAGCGCCTCGGGGTGGCCACCAGCGTGCTCGATCGGGATGCCATCGCAGGCCTTGACCCCCGCCTGCGCACGGACGACGTCGGTGCAGGCGTCTACGAGCCCGACTCCGGGTACGCCGATGGCTATGCCACGGCCACCGCGTTTGCCGCCGCGGCTAGGAGGCATGGCGCTGAGGTCCAGGAGGCGACGGCAGCCCTTCGTGTGCTGGTGGACGGGAACCGGGTGACCGGCGTCGAGACGCCGGCCGGCCGGATCGCTGCCGGGGCCGTGCTCGTCGCCAGCGGCCCCTGGACGCGCGGTCTTCTGGCACCGCTGGGCGTCGGCCTGCCCATCCGGACCACGCGCCATCAGGTGGTGCTGCTGGAGACTCCCCCGCAGGTGGCCCCCTTGAAGTCGGTCCTCGTCGACCTCGGGACTGGCATCTACGTCCGTCCTGACGTGGGCGGGCAATTCCTCATCGGTTCAATCGAGGAGGGGCCGGATGAAGAGGTGTCTCCTGATGCGTTCAACGAAGGCACCGACTTCGATTTTGTGGAGCGGGTCTCGCGGCGGCTCGTCCACCGGGTCCCCGCGTTCTCGGGGGTAGCGGTGAAAGGAGGATATGCCAGCCTTTACGATGTCACACCCGACTGGCAGCCGATCCTGGGCGCCGTTCCGGACACCGCCGGACTTTTCGTTGCCGCGGGCTTCAGCGGGCACGGCTTCAAGCTGAGCCCGGCCCTTGGCGAAGCCCTGGCAGGCCTAGTGGTGGAGGGCAGGTCCGGCGCCGTTGACCTGGTCATGTTCCGGGTTTCGCGCTTCGCGGAGGGCGCGCTGATCCACAGCCACTACGCGCACGGAATCGTGGGCTAGTGGATGTCCACACGGGAAGGCAACGGCGGCTCAGCGCGCCTCCAGGGCGGAGCACCACTCCCGCCTGGTCCCCCGACGGCCAGCGCATCGCCTTCGTCAGGGGCGGGGATCAGGATGCGCAGATCTACACCGACCTGAGTGTGCTGCCCCTGGTGGCCTGGCGGCCGCCCGCCGTGAGGCCGAGGTGATGTCGAGGCAGGCCGTGCGGACCATCTCGTTCTGGCGGAGGTTCTCGGCGGTGTCGCCCAACACGACCTGACCTGTTTGCAGGGCATCCCCCCGGTCGGCGACGGGGCGATACGCGGTCTTGACATGGCGGAGCCTTGGCCATACTATCCTTCCACACGCCGAGCCGTTCGCAACAGGTACCACGGATCCAAGCCATAGACACAACCGGGCAAGGACCGGGACGGTCCGTGGCAGTCACCGGTCTCCCCGGTTTTCACCGGCAGTGGACGCTGGTGGGCCGAAGCCAAAGGAGGTGAGAGGGGCGAGGCAGATCTGACAACCCAGGCGGTAGTCTCTTTCGAGTGGTACTGGAGCGGACGAGTTTTACTGGAGGGGAAAGGAGGGGCCAGATGAGGAGACGGCGTTTCCCGTGGTTCGTGATCTCAGCCTTGGTGGTAGGAGCCGGGTTCTACGTTGCGCTGCCCGGTTTCGCAGCCACCGTGGGACCTGTGACGGACTCGATCGGTGTGGTGAAGATTGCCAAGGGTCAGCCCGTAACGGTGGCCTACTGGATGGTCGTCGCCGGTCCCGACGCAAGCTTGGGCATCGATACGCGGCGTGGCGTCGAAATCGCCATGGAGGGCAAGGGGGGAAAATTGCTCGGCCATCCCATCAAGCTCATCGGCGAGGACACGGGATGCAACGCCGAGGGAGGGGTCACGGCAGCGACCAAGCTGTCTGCGAACCGGGACATCGTGGCGGCCATCGGCTCCAACTGCTCCAGTGAGGCCGTGCCCGGGGCCCCCATCCTCTGGAAGGCGGGTATTTCCACCGTCTCGCCTTCGAACACCGCGCCCAAGCTGACCGCCGCGGACCGTGGACCGACATTCGACGGGTACCTCCGGACTGCCCACAATGACAAGGTCCAGGGGAGGGTTGCCGCGGAGTTCGCCGTAAAGGTTCCGAAGGTGAAGCGGGCTGCCACCATCCACGACGGGAGCCCCTATGCCGAAGGGTTGGCGAACGTCTTCGCGGAGACGCTCAAGAAACTCGGAGGAACCATCACTGCTCAGGAGGCGGTTTCGCCCACCGACACGGACATGCGGCCGGTGCTAACCAAGATCGCGGTGGGCAAACCCGAGCTCGTCTACTACCCGATCTTCATCTCCGCGGGTGGCCACGTCACCCGGCAGGCCAAGGAAGTCTCTGGCTTGGCGAACGTCAAGCTGATGGGCGCCGACGGGATGTTCTCCCCGGACTTCATGAAGGCTGCCGGGGATGCGGCCGTGGGCATGTACCACTCAAGCCCGGACCTGTCCCCGGAGGCCCTGGGTCCCAAGTACAAGGACTTTCTCGACAAGCACCAAAAGAAGTACGGCGAGAAGCCGCTGGCGCCGTTCCATGCCCACGGCTACGATGCGGCGAATATGATCTTTGCCGCCATCGAGAAGGTGGCCATGAAGGACGCGTCCGGAAACACCTACATCGGTCGGAAAGCGCTGCGGGATGCGCTGTTCGCCACCAAGAACTTCAAGGGGCTGACCGGCACCCTGACCTGCGATAAGTTCGGCGACTGCGCGGACCCCAAGATCGCCATTTATCAAACGGAGTCCGCCGACCCCGCCAAGTGGGACCCCGGGAAGAACCCCAAGAAGATCTATCCGTAGTTCACGCAGGATGAGGATGGAACCGGGGGGATGAGCCGGGGAGGATCCTTCGGCTCATCCCCCGTTCGTTTGAGGAGACCGCATGCGAGGCGCCTGGGCTCGGAAGGGAACGCTCGTCGATCTTTACCTGTGGGCCTTCCGGGTGGTGGTCATCCTGGTCGTGATCTGGGGGACCTTTGGGACCCTCCGGGCGGGGACGTACTCGAGGGAGCACTGGATCGACTTCGCGGTGTTCGGTCTGTCCCAGGGGAGCATCTACGCCCTCATCGCCCTGGGCTACACCATGGTGTATGGGGTCCTGCGCATGATCAATTTCGCCCACGGCGAGGTGTTCATGAGCGGCGCCTACACCGCGTACTTCGTGGCGGACGCCTTCGGGAGATCTGGTTATCTCAACCGGAATCCCCTGGTGAGCTATCTCGCCATCCTGGTGGTCGCCATGCTCACGTCCACGGCCATTGCGCTGGTGGTCGAACGCCTGGCGTACCGGCCGCTGCGGCGTGCGCCACGCCTGGTCCCGCTCATCTCGGCCATCGGCGCTTCGTTCTTCCTCCAGTACGCCTTTCGGGGTCTCTACGGCTCCGGGTTCAAGGCCTACCCGGAGCCTGAGGTCCTCAAGGGCAAGTGGGTCATTGCCGGCATCGGCATCCTTCGCAGCCAGGTGATCGTCGTGGTGGGCGCGGCCCTGATGCTGCTGGTGCTGTACTGGTTTGTCATGCGAACAAAGACGGGCATGGCCATGCGTGCGGTGTCGGAGGACAAGGACGCCGCGGCCCTCATGGGCATCGACGTGGACCGGGTGATCGTGATCACCTTCGCCCTGGGTGCCGCGATGGCCGGTGCGGCGGGCGTGCTGTACGCGCTGGTCTTCAAGCAGGTCCATTTCTTCATGGGGTTTGTGCCGGGCATCAAGGCCTTCACGGCCGCCGTGCTGGGAGGGATCGGCAACGTCCCCGGTGCGATGCTGGGGGGTCTCTTCCTGGGGCTGGTCGAATCCGTCGGTCCCGCACTGTTCCTGGACGGTCTGGGTATCGTCGCTCCCTACCAGCTCAAGGACGTCATCGCCTTTACCATGCTGGTCATGGTATTGATCTTCCGGCCGTCGGGGATCCTGGGTGAGCGTCTCGTGGTCAAGAAGGCCTAGGAGTCGGCCGAAGAGATGCCGATGCGCATGGACCGACAAGGCTGGTGGAACGCCGTACGAAAAGGCCTGATCTGGGGTGGGGTGGCCGTCTTCGTGGCGATGGTCGGCATGGTGGAGACGTTCGCTGAACGTCAGGTGATCATCGGCGTCGTGTCCTTCGGCATGACTTTGCTCGCCCTGGCCGGGGTGGCGGCGGGCTTTCAAGCGGCGCGGGGACCAGCCGGTGGCGGTCGGGTGTCTGCCCTGCTGGGCGGCGCCGTGGCCGGCGCGGTGGTCGGGGCGGCGGTGGCCGGGCTGCTCCTGGTCGGCAGTGTCCTGAATTTGCGGACCATGTTCGTCAGCGCATCCCCGAGGTTGTTTTCCTTGCTTTCGGCCGGCCAGGGCCTGCACGGGTGGTACCTGCCCTTGCTGGCCGGTACAGCGCTGGGGATGATCGCCGCAGGCGCCAGCACGCTGGCTGCCCGATTGCGTCGCCCGATCCTAACGGGCCTGATGTCCGTCCTGACTGTCGGGGTCTTCCAGGAACTGTTGCAGATCATGCTGGGTGGGGAAGGGGTGGGAGCGGTTATCCGGGACGTGCTGTTCGAGAGCGAGGGCCTGTTGCCTCGCGGTGCCCTGATCCTCTTCCTGGTGGCGTGGGCGAGCAGTTCCCTGTGGATCTGGCGGCGGGCCGCGGTGCACGTGTGGGTGGCGCGGCGACCGGCATCTCAGCAGCGCGGCCTGCGCCTCCTCACGCTGGGCATCGGCGTCTCCGCGCTGCTGCTGCTGCCGCACCTGGCCGGGCCGTTCCTCTCCCAGGTTCTGGTCCTGGTCGGCCTGTTTGCCCTGTTGGGCCTGGGGCTGAACATCGTGGTGGGGTTTGCGGGTCTGCTCGACCTGGGCTACGTCGCCTTCTTTGCCATGGGGGCTTACACCGTGGGCCTCCTGACCTCTACGGGTGAGCATGGCATCTTCCACTTCTCTTTCTGGACCGCGGTGCCGATTGCCATGGTGGTTTCGTTGATTGGCGGGGTACTGCTCGGCATCCCGGTGCTGCGCATCCGGGGCGATTACCTCGCCATTGCCACCATGGGGTTCGGCGAGATCATTCGGCTGCTGGTGCTGTCCGACTTCCTGCGACCGTGGTTGGGTGGGTCGCAGGGGATCCTGGCCATTCCAAAGCCCACCATCGTCGGCCTCGAGCTGAGTGGTCCGGAGCAGCTCTTTTACCTGACGCTGGTTCTCTGCGGGCTGGTTGTGTTCGTGGCGTCGCGGCTTCGCGACTCCCGACTGGGTCGGGCCTGGATGGCGGTGCGGGAGGATGAAGACGTTGCCGAGGCCATGGGAATCAACCTCGTGAACGTGAAGTTGCTGGCTTTTGGGCTTGGGGCCTCCTTCGGCGGCTTGAGCGGGGCGATCTTCGCCGTCATGGTCGGATCGGTTTTCCCCCATAGCTTCCAGTTGCTCATCTCCATCAAAGTCCTGTCCCCGATCATCGTGGGCGGGATGGGCAGTTTACCCGGTGTGTTGGTGGGCTCGCTGGCCCTCGTGGGGTTGCCCGAGCTGCTCCGCGAGTTCGCCGACTTCCGCTTCCTGGTGTACGGGGCGGCGCTCGTCGCGATGATGCAGCTTCGGCCGGAGGGGCTGTGGCCGGAGCCGGTGCGGAAACGCGAACTCCACGAGAGCGAACAGGACGCGGCGGAACCAGAGAAGGTTCTCGCATAGGCTCGAGAGCAGGGGGGAGGGGAGGATGGCCATCCTTACCGCCCGCGGCACCACCAAACGCTTCGGCGGACTCTTGGCCGTGCATCAGCTCGACCTGGATGTAGAGGACAAATCCATCCACAGCATCATCGGCCCCAATGGGGCGGGCAAGACAACGTTCTTCAACTGCGTGACCGGCTTTTATCGTCCGGAGGAGGGGGAAATCCTCTTCCAGGGGATGCCCATCCAGGGCCTCACGCCCGACCGGGTGACCCAGTTGGGCATCGCTCGCACCTACCAGAACATCCGGCTTTTTTCCAACATGACCGCCTTGGAGAACATCCTGGTGGGGCAGCACCCCCATCTGAAGTCGGGCTGGCCCGGGGCGGTGGTGGGGACGCCCAGCACAAAGCACGAGGAGCGGGCAGCGCACCAGGAGGCCCTGCGGCTGCTCCTTTTCGTCGGCCTGAGAGGCAAAGGAGACTTCCTGGCGAAGAACCTGCCCTACGGAGACCAGCGCCGCTTGGAGATCGCCCGGGCGCTGGCCAGCCGTCCCAACCTGCTGCTGCTGGACGAGCCCACCGCGGGCATGAACCCCCGCGAGACCATCGAGATGATGGCCTTCATCCGGCGCCTGCGCGATGAACTGGGGATCACCATCCTGCTGATCGAGCATCAGATGCGCGTGGTGATGGGCATCTCTGAATGCATCACGGTGCTGGACTACGGCGAGAAGATCGCCGAGGGCCCGCCGATTACGATCCAGAACGACGCGCGGGTCATTGAGGCGTATCTCGGTCGGGGGAGCGCGGGTCGGGCCCCGGGAACGCCCATCCGCCCGGGGGAGGCCGGCTTGCCCGAGGACTCGTCCCGGGCCCCGAGGACGATGTTGGAAGTCAAGGAAGTCCACACCTACTACGGCCACATCCACGCACTCAAAGGCGTATCCCTCACAGTGGGTGAGGGCGAGATCGTCACCTTGATCGGCGCCAACGGCGCCGGGAAGAGCACCACGCTCAACACCATCAGCGGACTGCTGCGGCCGCGTCACGGGCACGTGCGACTGGCAGGCGAGGATCTGGGGGTCTACAAGCCCCACGAGATCGCCGCCAAGGGCGTTGTCATGGTGCCCGAGGGGCGGAGGATCTTTTCGCAACTCACGGTGATGGAGAATCTGCAGGCAGGGGCCTATGCTCGATCGGACCGGGATGGGTTCGCCAGGGACTTGCAGCGGGTATTCACGCTCCTGCCCCGGCTGGCCGAGCGCCGGGACCAGGTCGGCGGGACGCTCAGCGGCGGGGAACAGCAGATGCTCGCCATCGGCCGGGCGCTGATGGCCAGCCCCCGCCTGCTGCTGCTGGACGAGCCATCCATGGGACTGGCACCCATCCTGGTGGAGCAAATCTTCAAGACGGTCGAGGACATCAACCGTCAGGGGACCACGATCCTTCTGGTGGAGCAGAACGCCACCATGGCCTTGTCCATTGCCCATCGTGGATACGTGCTGGAGACCGGGACCATCACACTGAAGGGCTCGGCCGTGGAGCTGCGGGAGCACCCCGAGGTCAAACGCGCCTACTTGGGCGAGGGTACGTGAGGGTGGGGCATGCGATGGCACTGGCTCGTCCTCGCCCTGAGTCTGACGACCCCTGCGTGGGCTGGCGAACAGCCTCCGGTCAAGCTGGGCCTCGTGGTTCCCATGGCCGGCGAGGCGGGACGCGTCGGGCAGAGCATGCGCCAGGCGGCGGAGATGGCCGTCGCCGACTGGACCGAGAAGCTCGGGCGGAAAGTCGACCTGACCCTCGGGGATGATCAGTTCGACCCGAGGCAGGCGGTGATTGTGGCGGAGAAGCTGGTCCAGGAGGGGGTCTGGGGGGTCGTCGGACACTTCTACTCCAGCTCCTCGATCCCGGCCTCGGCAGTGTACAATCAGGCCGGCATCCCGCAGGTCACGCCGACATCCACGAACCCCCGCCTGACGGCGCAGGGGTTCGACAACGTCTTCCGCGTCTCGGGGCGGGACGATCAGCACGCCCTCTCGGCGGCGGACTTCATCCTCTTGCGTCTCCGGCCGCGCCGCATCGCGGTGATCCACGATCGGACGGAGTACGGCCGCACCCTGGCCGAGACGTTGATCCGCGCCGTGGAACGCCGCGGGGCCCGCCGCACCATCGTGGCCCTCGAGGAGATCGCCCAGGGCGACAAGGATTTCAGCGCCCTGGTGGCCCGGCTGAAATCCCTGGATCCCAACGTCGTCTACTTCGGCGGAATCTTCCGGGAGGGCGGGTATCTGATCCGGCAGATGCGGCAGGCAGGCGTCCCGGCCACCTTCGTGAGCGCCGACGGGGTCCTGGACGCCGAGTTCGTCAAGATCGCCGGGGAAGAGGCGGCCAACGGCGCGTATCTGACTTTCGCTCCCGACCCGCGCCTCCTGGCCTCGGCCCGATCCGTCATTCAGCGGTTTGAGGCGCGCTACGGGCCCATGGGCCCCTACGTCCTCTACACCTACGATGCGGTGGGGGTCCTCCTGCACGCCATCCAGGCGGCGAGGCCGCAGGCCAACACGAAAGAGGAGTTGCGGAAGGTCCTGAAGGTCATGCACGGCATGGCCTACGATGGCACCCTCGGGAGGCTGCGCTGGGACAAGAATGGGGACCTGTCCGCCTCGCCCTACGTGATCTACGTGACGAGGAAGGGAGGCAGCCTGCAGGGGTGGTTCGAGCAGGTGAGCGGGATTCCCATGACGGGAAATCGCGCCCGGCCCGCGGGGCGCTGATAAAGACCACGGACCACGGACTCCTGACAACAGGTCCGTCGTCAGTAGTCAAGCAGTCAGTGGTCAGTAGTCGGCGGCGGCCCTTTCGTATCGGAGAGACGGCGTGAAGACACGAGCGATCTCGGTGGACCCGAAGCGGCCTCAACCCGAGGTCATCCAGCAGGGGTGCGAGGTCCTACGCAATGGGGGGCTGGTAGCCTTCCCGACCGACACGCTCTACGCGCTGGGTGCGAACGCCCTGGATCCCACGGCGATCGAGCGCGCGCTGACGGTGAAGGGGCGCCATCACGGCAAGCCGCTCAGCGTCCTGGTCCCCTCCGTGGAGGCGGGCGCAGCGCTGGCCCTCCTCGTGCCGGATGGGGTGCACAACCTCATGCTCGCTTTCTGGCCCGGGGCACTCACCATCGTCGTGAAGGCGTCTCCCAGGATTCCCCCCGTCCTCACAGCGTCCACGGGGACCATCGGCCTCCGGATGCCGGCCGGCCCCGTGGCGCAGGCGCTGCTGGCGGCCTTCGGCGGGCCCATCATCGGCACCAGCGCCAACAAGGCCGGGGGGGCCGACCCTGCCGACGCCAAGACCGTGCAGAAGGCCATCGGGGGCCAGATCGATCTCATTCTTGACGGCGGCCGCGTGATGCTCGGCGTCCCGTCCACGGTCATTGACTGCACCACCGCACCCGCCCGCATGCTTCGCGAGGGTGGCATCCCTTGGAGCAAGATCCAGGAAAAGATCGCCCTCGCCTGAGGAGAGTGCAGGGCCTCCTCGCCGTCATCGTCCGTCGAGCCAGATGCGGATACGCCGGCCGCCATGCGCGGTGGCGATTCTCCGGATACGGTTCCCTCTCCCCTTGGGATCCTGCCCAGCCCGAACGTCATCCAACCGTTGGCCTTCGATCCCATCGAACGCCGCTCGGCCCACGGCATGGCGTGCCTGCGCGGGGCAGATATTCCTTGAAAGGCCGAAAAGCGCTGTGTTACACTGAGTTACCGTTCTACAGCCGCAGGGGCAGTGACGTGCGCATCGAAGCCATCCTGGACCGCATTCACGAGTACAACCCTCAAGCGGACGTTGATCCCTTGATGCGGGCGTACGTCTTTGCCGCCAAAGCCCACAAGGGGCAGGAACGCATCTCCGGCGAGCCATACCTCTCCCATCCTCTCCAGGTTTCCGCCATTCTCACCGAGCTGCGGATGGATATCGCCACCGTCGCCGCCGGCCTCCTCCACGATTGCGTGGAGGATACCCACGCCACGCTGGAGGAGATCCAAGGACACTTCGGCGGCGAGATCGCAGCGCTGGTGGACGGGGTCACCAAGCTGTCCCGCATCCCCTTCAGCACCCGGGAGGAGGCGCAGGCGGAGAACATCCGCAAGATGGTCCTGGCCATGTCCAAGGACATCCGGGTGATCCTGGTCAAGCTGTCCGACCGGCTCCACAACATGCGCACGCTGGACCCCTTGCCCGAGAACAAGCGCCAGCTCGTCGCCAGGGAGACCCTGGACATCTACGCCCCCTTGGCCCACCGGTTGGGGATCTACTGGATGAAGGCCGAACTGGAAGACCTGGCCCTCCGCTCCCTGGATTCCGAAGCGTACCAGGACCTCGCCGGGCGCATCGCGCGCAAGCGGCAGGAGCGGCAGGGGGACATCAGCGATGTCATCAGCCTCCTCGAACGAAAGCTGGCCGAGGTGGACATCAAGGCCCAGATCACCGGCCGCCCCAAGCACTTTTACAGTATCTACAAGAAAATGCGGGACCAGAAGAAAGAGTTCGACGAGATCTACGACCTGACGGCCGTCCGGGTGATCACCGACTCCCTCAAGGATTGCTACGGGACCCTGGGAGTGATCCACACCCTGTGGAAGCCGATTTCCCAGCGGTTCAAGGACTTCATCGCGGTGCCCAAGAGCAATGGGTACCAGTCGCTGCACACGACGGTCATCGGCCCCAAGGGGGATCCTATCGAGATCCAGATCCGCACCTGGGAGATGCACCGGGTGGCGGAGGAGGGGATCGCGGCCCACTGGAAGTACAAAGAGGGGCGCAGCAGCATTGACCCGACGGACCAGAGCTTCGTCTGGCTCCGGCAGATCATGGAGTGGCAGCGGGAGCTCAAAGACTCCAAGGAGTTCCTGCACACTCTGAAAGTGGACCTCTTCACCGACGAGGTGTATGTCTTCACCCCCCGGGGGGACGTCAAGCCGTTTCCCAAGGGGGCCACGCCCATCGACTTCGCCTTCGCCGTTCACACCGACGTCGGCCTCCGCTGCGTGGGGGCCAAGGTGAACGGACGCCTGATCCCCCTCCGGACCGAGCTGCAGAACGGCGATATCGTCGAGATCCTGACCTCCCCGAGCCATACCCCCAGCCGGGACTGGCTGAAGATCGTCAAAACCCCCCGAGCCCGCGGCAAGATCCGCCAGTGGATCAAGAACGAGGAAGGCTCGCGGAGCATCAGCCTGGGCCGCGACATGCTCGAGAAGGAGATCCGCCGCCTCGGCAAGAGCCCGAACCAGCTCCTCAAGCCTGAGACCCTGGTCTCCATCCTGGGACGCTACGGCCTGGGGACCGAGGAGGAGTTCTTCGCCGCCGTGGGGTACGGCAAGGTATCCCCCCGGCAGGCGGTGGCCAAACTCTTGCCGCCGGAGGAGCTCCAGGCTCTCACCGAGGCGGAGGAGACGCGGGAGAAGGAGAGGAAGACCGACCGGAAGCCGGTCCGCCCGCGCCCCCCGGACGAAGGGGTCCGCATCCGGGGGATCGACGATATCCTTATCCGCTTCTCCAAATGCTGCAACCCCGTGCCCGGCGACGAGATCATCGGCTTCATCACGCGGGGGCGCGGGGTCTCCATCCACACGGCGGATTGCCCCAACGCGGTGAGCCTGATGGCGGACCCGGAGCGGCAGATCGCTGTGAATTGGGATGGTCAGCGGAAGGGCGCCCACCAGGTGAAGATCCGGGTGGAGATCGGGAAGGATCGGCCCGGGGTCCTGGCGGAGATCAGCGCGGCGATCTCGGCAACCAACACCAATATCGCCCAGGCCGAGATCCGGGTCACGGAGGAGCGCACCGGCCTGAACACCTTCGTCCTGGAGGTGAGCGACCTGCGGCAGCTCCAGGCGGCGATGCAGGCGATTGAGAAAGTGGACGGCGTGGTGGGGGTGGAGCGGGTGAAATCCTTCTGACCCCTTTGTCGCCTTACGCCTCACGCCTTACGAGAGAAAGCGGAAGGGGGAAGGCGGGAGGGGGAGGATCAGGCGGCCTTCTGGACCTTGCCGGAGCGCAGGCAGCGCGTGCAGACGTGAATGTGGCGGCGCGCCCCTTGGATCAGGGCGCGGACACGCTGGATGTTCGGGTAGCGCTTCTTGGAGGAGACATTGTGGGCATGGCTGACCTGGGCACCGAATTGCGGGCCCTTGCCGCAGATCTCGCATCGCGTGGCTGGCATACGTTCGCTCTCCCTTCGTACCCCGCCTTTGGCTGGGCACCCCGCCTATGGCGGGGTACCCGGGTCTGGACGCCGGTGAATGACGGCGCCAGACTATACTGAATTGGCCCCCCCAAGGCAAGCCCTTTCTCGGGGGACGGGCGCCTCCCGGCTGACCCTCACGACCCCGGTGGACCTCCTGAAAGGGATCGGTCCATCCCGAGCCGCGTGCCTGGATCGCCTCGGAGTGCGCACCCTCGGGGACGCGCTGCTCCTGGTCCCGCGGCGATACGAGGATCGGCGCGTCCTGCTGCCCATCGGGCGCCTCCGCCTCGGAGAGCTCCAGACCGTCGCCGGGCAGGTCAAGGCTGTTGGGATCGGCCGGACGCGGCGGGGCGTCCCCTACTGCGAGATGATGCTCGAAGACGGCACGGGAACGCTTCTCGCGCGCTGGTACCGGCAAGCGTACCTGGCGCGGGCGTTCCGGCGAGGGCAGCGGCTCTTCCTGGCCGGCCGGGTCAGCCCCTATCCCCCCCGAGAGATGGTGAACCCCGAGTTCGAAGTCCAGGAAGCCGGCGACCCCGCCGAGGCGGGGTACCATACCGGCCGCATCGTCCCCATCTACCACCTGACCTCCGGGCTGAGCCAGCGATTCCTCCGCCGATGGCTCTCCGACCTCGTGCGGGCGCACGCGCCCCAGGTCACAGATCCGCTGCCCCCCGCCGTCCGCGAGCGACACCAACTCCTCCCGCTGCCTCGGGCGGTCACGTGCCTGCACCTTCCAGACGAGATGTCGGAGGCCGCGGCGGGCCGGCGCCGGCTGGCCTTCGACGAGTTCTTCTTCTTCAGTCTGGCGGTCCTCCGGCAGCGCGCCGCCCGGACCGCCCGCCCCGGGATCGCCTTCCAGGTGCCGGGGGCGCTGGCGGAGCGCGCGCGATCCCTCGTGCCGTTCCGACTGACACCGGCCCAGACGCGCGCGCTGGAGAGCATCTGGAATGACATGGCGCAGCCCCGACCCATGCAGCGACTGCTGCAGGGGGATGTGGGATCCGGCAAGACGATCGTGGCCTTCCTGGCCGCCCTCGCCGCCATCGGGAACGGCTACCAGGCGGCGATCATGGCACCGACGGAGATCCTGGCCGCCCAGCACGCGGAACGGGCGCAGGATCTGGCCGAGCCCCTGGGCGTCCCGGTGGTGCACCTAGCCGGCAGCATGGCGGCATCCCTGCGGCGCCGGGCGCTGGACCTTCTGGCGGCCACCTCCGCTTGTCTCGTCGTGGGGACCCATGCCCTCCTGCAGCCCGACGTCGCCTTCGGGCGTCTGGGACTGGTGGTGGTGGACGAGCAACACCGGTTCGGGGTCCTGCAGCGGGCCGGCCTGCTGCGGAAGGGAAGTGACCCGGATGTCCTGGTCATGACCGCCACCCCCATCCCCCGCAGCCTGGCCCTGGTGCTGTATGGGGACTTCGATCTTTCCGTCATCGACGAGCTTCCCCCGGGCCGGCGGCCGGTTGCGACCGAGTGGGTGCAGGAGCGGGAGCGCCTCCGGGTCGAGCAGGAACTGCGCAGGCGCCTCGGCCAGGGCGAGCGGGGCTACGTGGTGTGCCCGGTGGTGGAGGAGTCGGCCGCCGAGCTGAAGGCGGCCGTTCAAACGGCGGAGGCGTACCGGCGAGGCCCCCTGGGGGCGTTCGGCGTCGGGCTGGTTCACGGCCGGCTGCCTGCAGCGGAGAAGGCCGGGACGATCGCTGCGTTTCGCCGGGGGGAGATCCGCCTCCTCGTGGCGACGACCGTGGTCGAGGTCGGGGTGGACGTCCCCGAGGCCACCGCCATCGTGATCGAGGACGCCGACCGCCTGGGGTTGGCGCAGCTCCATCAGCTTCGCGGCCGGGTTGGACGCGCGGGCCGCCCGGCGGTCTGTTTCGTCATCGCCGACCGGCAGGAGATCGGCGAGGAGGCCCAAGCGCGCCTGGAAGCCCTCGTGCGGGAGCACGATGGCTTCGCCCTGGCGGAGGCCGATCTTGCACTCCGGGGTCCCGGGGAGTTCTTCGGGACGCGGCAATCCGGCCTGGACGGCTTCCGGCTGGGAGACCTCGCAGCGGACTTCAGCCTGCTCGACCTGGCGCGAGCCGAGGCCAAGGCGGCCTTGACGGCGGCGCCGGAGCTCGATGGTCCCTGGACACCGGTGAGACTGGCAATGGAAGAACGATGGGCGGCACGCCTCGGGTTGGCGCAGGTGGGGTGATCGGCAATCAGGTAATCTGGCAATCAGGCAATCTGGCACGCAGGTAGTTGGTGGGACGGAAAGAAGGTGCGAATCAGCGCCGGAGAACATCGGGGGCGGCGCCTGCGGGGAGTAAACGGGACCAGGACACGTCCGACCTCGGACCTCCTGCGCCAGGCGCTCTTCAACGTCCTGGGCGCCCGGATCCACGGCGCTCGCGTGCTCGACTTGTTTGCCGGAACGGGAGCCGTGGGCCTGGACGCGCTCAGCCGGGGCGCCGCCCGGGCCACGTTCGTGGAACTGGACCGGAAGGCCCTGGCCAGACTCCGGGCGAACCTGGCAGCCCTGAACCTCTTGCCGCAGGCTCGGGTGCTGGCCGGCGACGTCCTCCCGGCCTTGTCCCGGCTGCAGGCGGCCGGGGAGACGTTCGACTGCATCTTCGTGGATCCGCCCTATACGGGGGATCTGGCGGGCCGCTGCATCGAAATACTTGCCGACGGAGCACTTTTGAGCGACAATGGCGCGCTCGTGGTGCAGGGCTTTCACAAGACCGCGCTCCCGGAGCGGGTCGGGGTCCTGGGACGGACCTGGGGCCGGCGGTACGGGGAGAGTCGCCTGACTCTCTACAGCAAGGAGACGGCATGCAGGTGACCGTGGTGTATCCCGGGACTTTCGATCCCTTCACCAATGGGCATATCGATCTGGTGCGGCGGGCGCTCCGGATCTTCCCTCGGCTGATCGTGGCGGTGGCACGGAACCCACAGAAGACCCCGCTGTTCACCCTGGAGGAGCGGCTGGCCGTCATCCACGACGCCATCGGCCGCCTCCCGGAGGTGGAGGTGGATACCTTCGATGCCCTGACCGTGGACTACGTGCGGCGGAAGGGCGCCCAGGTCATCCTGCGGGGGATCCGGGCGGTCTCCGACTTCGAATCGGAATTCGCCATGGCCCTCATGAACCGGAAGATCAGCGAGGATGTCGAGACCGTGTTCCTCATGCCGAACCAGGCGTTCACCTATTTGAGCTCGCGGCTGGTGAAAGAGGTGGCTCTCCTGGGGGGGAACGTGGACGATCTCGTTCCACCCCTGGCGGCCAAACTGTTGAAGGAGCGTGCCACTCAAACCCACTCGCAGGGGAGGGAGGTATGACGGTATCTCAGCGGGCGCGGAACATCGTCCCATCGGCAACCCTGACCATCGCCGCCACCGCCCGGCGGATGCGCGCGCAGGGGATTGACGTGATCGGCTTCGGCTCGGGCGAGCCCGACTTCGACACGCCGGACCACATCAAGGAAGCGGCCGTTCAGGCCCTCCGCGAAGGCTTCACCAAGTACACCGCCTCCGGGGGCATTGACGAACTGAAGGATGCCGTGGTCACCAGGTTGAAGCGCGACAACGGCCTGGAGTACAGCCGCGATCAGATCCTCATTTCCTGTGGAGGCAAGCACTCGATCTATAATGTCTTCCAGGCGCTCTTGGAGCCGGGAGACGAGGTCCTCATCCCCGCCCCCTACTGGGTGAGTTTTCCCGAGCAGGTCAAGCTGTGCGATGCGAAGCCGATCTTCGTCCACACCCATGAGCAGGAAGGGTTCCGCCTGCACCGGGCGCTGGTGGAACCCCGGGTGACCGCGCACACCAAGATCCTGGTCCTGAACTCCCCCAGCAATCCCACCGGGGCGGCCCTCACCCGAGACGAGCTGGCCGGCTTGGCGGCCTTGGCGGTGGAGCGGGGTTTCTGGCTCCTATCGGATGAGACATACGATGCTCTGGTATACGACGGGCACGAGCACGTCAGCATCGCCTCGCTCGGTGACCAGGTGTATGCCAGGACGATCCTGGTCAACTCGCTGTCCAAGACCTACGCCATGACCGGGTGGCGGGTCGGCTACACGGCGGGACCCAAGGACGTCATCAAGGCCATGGATAACATCCAGAGTCAGGAGACCTCCAACCCGACCTCCATCGCGCAGCGCGCCGCGGTCGTGGCCCTGACGGGGCCCCAGGAGGCAAGCCACCGGATGCGGGAGGAGTTCGACCGCCGGCGCCGCTTCATCGTCGAGCGGCTCAACGCCATGCCGGGCGTCTCCTGCCTCAGCCCGCAGGGGGCTTTTTACGTCTTCCCCAACGTCTCGGGGACCTTCGGCAAGCACCATGCCGGGACGCTCATCAGGAACTCCACCGACTTCACCGCGTTCCTGCTGGACACGGCGCGAGTCGCCGTGGTGCCCGGGGTCGAGTTTGGCAGCGACGCACACATTCGAATATCCTATGCCACGTCCATGTCCAACATCAAGAAGGGGATGGACCGAATGGCGGCAGCCATTCAGCAGCTCCGGTGACGGTGCTGCGAACGCAACGCACTTGCCCCCTCCCGTACCCTTCCTCCCCCCCGGGCACCCTCTGGGTGGGGTGCCCGGGGGGGAGGGCAGGTGAGGGGGAGAAGGAGGGACAACCCATGACAGGCATCACCCGGCTGAGTAGTTTCCTGATTCTCGTGCTTCTCCTCCTCGGGGCGGGTCCGGCCATGGCCCAGAGCACCTTCATCTTCGGGGCCCAGGGGGAACCGGTGGATCTCGATCCGGCCATCATCACCGATGGCATCTCCTCGCGGGTCACCCGCCAGATCTATGAGGGCCTGACAAAATACAAGGGAGCCACGACGGAGGTCGTGCCCGCGCTGGCCGAGAAATGGACGGTCAGCGCCGATGGCACGGTCTGGACCTTCACCTTGCGCAGGAACGTGAAGTTCCACGACGGCACGCCCTTCGATGCGTCCGCCGGGGTCTGGAACTTCGAGCGCTGGCGGTTCACCAAGCATCCCCAGCACGAGAACCAGCTCAAGGCGGGGAAGACCTTCGAGTACTACGAGGCCCAGTTCGGCGGCTTCGACGACAAGAGCCTCATCACCAAGGTCGAGGCGGTCAACCCGACAACGGTCCGGATCACCTTGAAAGCGCCCCAGGGCCCGTTCCTCGCCAACCTGGCGATGTTCGTCTTCGACATCGTCAGCCCCAAGGCGGTGGAGTAGCATGGCACCGCGTTCTCGAAGAACCCCGCGGGGACGGGGCCGTTCAAGTTCGTGGAATGGAAGGTCGGCCAGGAGGTCATCCTGGAGGCCAACAAGGATTATTGGGACAAGGCCAACGCGCCCAAGGTGCAGCGGGTGGTGATCCGGAATATCAAGGACAGCTCCCAGCGTCTGGCCGCCCTGAAAGCCGGGGAGATCCACGGGATGGAGGGCGTCAATCCGGATGACGTCAAGGTGGTCCGGACGGATCCGAACCTTCAGGTCATTCTCCGGCCGACCAACACCACGGGGTATGTCGCCTTCAACTATAAGGTGAAGGAGCTCCAGGACAAGCGCGTCCGGCAGGCCATCGCCCATGCCATCAACAAGAAGGGGATCGTAGACGCCTTGTATGGTGGGACGGGCGTGGCGGCGAATCAGTTTCAGCCTCCGCCCCTGTGGGGATATAACAAGGACTTGAAGGACTACGAGTATAACCCCCAGCGGGCGCGGGACCTCCTGAAGGACGCCGGGTTCGCCCAGGGTCTCAAGGACATCACCTGGGATGACGGCCGCAAAGAGCCGCTCACGTTCTGGTACATGCCGGTCTCCCGGCCGTACTACCCGAACCCGAAGGAGATCGCCGAGGCCATGGCCGCCGATCTGGCCAAGGCGGGGATCACGGTCCAGCTCCAGACCACCGACTGGGCCGTGTATCTCGACAAGCGGAAGAACGGCCAGCTCCCCCTCTACATGCTCGGGTGGACCGGGGATAACGGTGACCCGGACAACTTCGTCTGCTATTTCTTCTGTAATCCCGGCGCGTCGCGAGAGGGCTTCTACGCCAACCCGTCGCTGGCCGAGGTCCTGCTCCAGGCGCAGAAGGGGACGGACCAGGCGAAGCGGGCCGAGCTGTACCGCAAGGCGGAGCAGATGATCCACGACGACGTGAGCCGGGTCTTCATCGCCAACAACCAGCCGCCGCTGGCCTTCTCGAAGAAGGTCAGGGGCTACGTGGCCAATCCCACCAACAGCGA
>JACQVO010000088.1 GCA_016209725.1 Candidatus Methylomirabilota bacterium
CCCGGCGAGTTCGTCCACATCACGCCCCACGGGGTGAAATCCTATCGCCCGTTGCCGGCCAGTCCGAGCGCCCAGTGCATCTTCGAGTACATCTACTTCTCCCGCCCCGACAGCCTCCTCTATGGGCAGAACGTGGCGGGGGTACGCAAGGCCCTGGGCCGGCGGCTGGCGCGGGAGGCGCCGGCCGAGGCGGACCTGGTGATCCCGGTGCCGGACTCGGGCTTGCCCGCCGCCCTGGGATTTGCTCAGGAATCCGGGCTGCCCTTCGATCACGGCCTGATCCGTAACCATTACGTGGGCCGGACGTTCATCGAGCCCAAGCAGGCCATCCGCCACTTCGGCGTGAAGATCAAGCTGAACCCGGTGCGCGAGATCCTGGAGGGGAAGCGGGTCGTGGTGGTGGATGACTCCATCGTTCGCGGGACCACCAGCCGGAAGATCGTGACCATGCTCCGCTCGGCCGGCGCGCGCGAGGTGCACCTGCGCATCAGCGCACCGCCGACGGTCTCGCCCTGCTACTACGGTATTGACACCCCGACGCGGAAGGAGCTCATTGCCTCCAGCCATTCGGTGGAGGAGATCCGCCGCTACATCCGCGCCGACAGCCTGGGCTACCTGAGCATGCAGGGTCTGCTGGGGGCCGTCGGGAAGGACAGCGGGTTCTGCCACGCCTGCTTCAGCCTGCAGTACCCGGTGGCCTTCCCCATGGAGGATCTGGCCCAACTCCGCCTGTTCGAGCCCTAGTGTGGTGGTTCCCAAATTCCTTTACAATTCCGTGCACCCTGAGCCTGTCGATGGGTGCGGAATCCGGGCTTCGACAAGCTCAGCTCGAACGGGGTAGCTGTAAAGCCATTTCTGAGTCAGTACACTGGCGTGCCGGCAGGAAGGGTGTCCATGGTTGTGGATCGCAAGGACCCGCACGAGCGCGCGAAACGCCTGGCCCGATTGATTGTGGGCGACATCGTCCTGTATAACCAGGACAGGATCATCCAGGGGATCAGGGACGACACCCTGTTCGAGGTGTTGGAGGATCAGCTTGCCGAGGGGCGCCGCTATTACGAAAAGAATGTGGACCCGGGCGTGGCGGCGCAAGCGGACTACTTCAACCTCGCGCTGGTGGACATCCTGGTGAAGGGGCGGGCGAACGTCCAGTCGAAGATCTGGTGACGGAGTGCCGCCGGAAGGTCACGGTGGCGGCGGTCAGAGACGACGACGCGGCCCGGAGGCATCCTCCGGGCCGCGCTATTTTTCAGGCCGTCAGGGCCTTTCCCTGGTCCCCGATCCCCAGCCGGCATTCATCACGCCAAGATCGCCAAGGACGCAAAGCCGAGCCGGCACTCTCCACTGTATCGGGTGGGGCGGCCAGAATGCTTCCGGTTCGCCCCGAGCTTGTTTCGACGAATCCCGTGCAGGTCTTGGCGTCCTTTGCGTGCTCTGCGTGAGAAAGGCGCTTTTTGGGGTCAGTAGACCGGCGTGCACCAGTGTCGGTACTTGGGGTGGTTTCCCTTGACCACCTGGAAGTACAACTGCTGGATGCGGGCCGTGACGGGACCCATCTTCCCGCTGCCCACGGGGCGGCGATCCACCTCGATCACCGGCGCGACTTGGGCCCCCGTCCCGCACAGGAACACCTCGTCCGCCACGTACACCTCCGTCCGGCCCACCTGCCGCTCGATCACCGTCAGTCCCAGCTCATCGCGGCACAAGGTGAGGAGAACGTCCCGGGTGATCCCTTCCAGGATGTCCTGGGACGGGTCCGGGGTGATGAGGCTGCCGTTTCGCAGCAGGAAGATGTTCTCTGCGGAGCCCTCGGAGACGAAGCCGTCCTGGGTCAGGAAGAGCGCCTCGTCGTAGCCCTGTTCCATGGCCTCGGTCCTGGCCAGCGCCGAGTTCACGTACCCGCCGGTCACCTTGCAGCGGGCCGGGATTGTGTTGTCGTTGATCCGCCGCCAGGAAGAGAAGCCGACCTTGATCCCCACCGAGGTATCGATGTAGTCCCCCAGGGGGATGGTGTAGATGGCAAAGCCGGTCTCATATCCGAGCAACTTCGGGCCCAGGCCCTCGGAGCTGACATAGGCGATGGGCCGGATGTAGGTGTCCTCCCTGGGCTGGTTCCGGCGGAGCAGGTCCACGGTGACCGCGCAGAGTTCTTTCACGTCGTGATCCAGCTTCAGCTTCAGGACCTTGCAGTTTCCGACGAAGCGCTCGTAGTGCTCGGGGAGCTTGAATACGAAGAGCTGCTGCTCGCCCGGATTCCAGTAGGCACGGATCCCCTCGAAAATCCCGGACCCGTAGTGCAGGGCGTTTGTCCGGATGCTCACCTTGGCCTCGGATAGCGGGACGAACTCTTTATTGAAATAGGCGGTCTGCATAGGGCCTCCCTTCGTCGCCTCCCGAACGCGCATTCGACATCACCCTACCCAGGGTCCCGCGAAAAGTCAACGACAAACCCGGGACAGGGCATCACCGCATGACGCGCGTGTCTCACCGGAACGCGGGGATGACTTCCCTGACCAGGAGCTCCAGCTCCCGCATGATGTGCCGGTGAGGCATTCCCGGGAAGAACAGGCGGCAGATGAGATGGGTCATGCCGTACTGTTCCACGAACGGCCTGAGGGCGCGGATGACCTGGTCGGGGCCGCCGATGAGGAAGCGGTCCTGCATGAGTTTGTCGAGGTCCGTCGCGACGGAGCCGTCGATGAACGGGTGCTTCCAGCCCCCGGCATACTCCTTCCGGTAGGAGACCATGATGTGCCGCTCGGCGAGCTCCCGCGCCTGCCGGTCGGTGTCGGCGATGATGACGTCGCGGGTCAGCGGCCACTCGGTGATGGGGGCGGTGCGGCCGGCGGCCGCACGGTTCTGCAAGAACTGCCCCTTGCCGTTCAGAAGACGGGCCAGATCCGCCGTAGGGCCGGGGATCCAGTTGTCGCCCAGGGTGGCCGCCCGCTTGAGGGTGAGCTCGCCCCAGCCGCCGATCCACAGCGGCGGATGGGGCCGGGTGACGGGTTTCGGCTCCAGCTTGCCCTCCACCGTGAAGTACTTTCCTCGGAAGGAGACGGACTCCCGGGTCCACAGGTCTTTCATGATGGTCAGTTGCTCCACGAAGCGTGCCCCGCGCTTTTCCAAGTCGGTGCCGTAGAGGGCGAACTCGTCCGGCTTGTAGCCGATGGCCACGCCCAGGACGAATCGGCCGTTGGACATGATATCCAGCAGGGCGACGTCCTCGGCCAGCCGCACGGGGTGGTAGAAGGGGGCCACCAGGATGTCGGTGCCCAGGATCACCCTGGAGGTCCGGGTGGCGAACCCGGCCAGCACGGTGAGCGGCGATGGCCAGTAATGGTTCACCACGGAATGGTGTTCCTCCATCCAGATGGAGTCGAAGCCCAACTCCTCGCCCCGGGCCACCTCCTCCAGGGCTTCGGTGTAGAAGTGCCCGCCTTCAATGGGGATGAAACCGATCTTCAGCCCAGCCATGTTCGATCCTTTCCTGTGGGGTCCGATCGTCCTATCGCTTCAGATCCACCCGCCGCCCCTCCTGCGCCGAGACATAGGCGGCGTAGATGACCTCCACGGTCTCGTGGGCGAGCAGGGCTCCGGACAGCGGCTCGCGTACCTCGCGGACGGCGTCCACGAAGTCTTCCATCTCCTGGGGGTAACCCCGCATCCAATCCTCGTCCGGACTGGGGAACTGCCAGCCGCCCTTCGTCTCCACCTTCTCGCTGAGGTACTCGTCGCCCCAGATCGTCCCGTCCGGCGCGTACACGACGAGACTGGTGTTGGGATTGATGTTCACCTGGACCACGCTGTTGGAGAAATAGGCGGTGACGAGATTCTTCACCCCGCCCAGGCTGACGTCGGTGGACATGACCGTGGCCTTCGTCCCATCCTCGAAGGTCAGGATGGCGGCCGACCAGTCCTCCACGTCCTCCCACTCACCGACCAGCCATTTCCGGGGTTCCTTCCGGACTGCCTCCGTCTTGGTCAACTGGGCCACGTCCGCCAGCACGGACTTGACCCGGATCGGCTTGCCGAACTTCCGTTGCCCCTCGTAGTGCTTCAGGTGGATGACAGCGCCGATGGGATGAGAGCCCATCCGGAGCAGGGACCCGCCGCCGGCCGTGGCCCAGCGCCGGGAGTAGGCGGCATGGGAGCCGGAGTGGCTTTCCTCCGCGCGGAGATCGAGGAGGGTCCCGCCGCTCGCATCCATCAGCCGCCGCAGCTTGGCCACGGGGGGCGCATAGACGAAGTTCTCGGCATACCCCAAGCTGACCCGGTTCCGCCGACAGGCCTCCAAGACCGCATCCGCGTTTCGCATGGCCTCCTCGAACATGGCTTGGCGGGAGAGGGCGTCGGCCTCGGTGAAGCAGCCCGTCAGCGGCTTCTCGCAAACGATGTACTTGCCGGCGTTTGCAGCGTCGATGGCCATGGTGTGGTGCAGATTGGTCGTGACGGGGAGATCCACCAGGTGGATATCCTTTCGCTCCAGCATCGCCCGGTGGTCGGTGTATGCGTGGGGGATGTTGAACTTCCGCGCGAATGCCTCCGCACTCTCTTTGGTCCTGGAACATACCGCCATGATCTCGCACTTGGTGCCCCGGATCCTGCTCAGGGCGTGGGCGTGGAGCTCGGCCGCGAAGCGCGATCCGATGAATCCGATGCCGATTCGTTCCATCGCTCTCACCGTGTCTCTGTTCCTGCCCGCGGTCGCCATGGTCGGAGCGCTTGCGCCGCCCGCTGTGCGCCACGCCGTACCGGCTCGATGCTGAGCAGGATCGAGGACACCGTCACCAGCCACAGGACCAGGGAGATCGGCCGGGTGAAGAACGGGGTGAGGTCGCCGTCGGTGAGGATCAGGCCCCGCCGGAGGTTCTTGTCCAGGATGTCCCCCATTATGATGCCGAGGACCATAGGGGCCATGGGATACTTCATCTCACGCAGGATGTAGCCGAAGATCCCGAAGCCGATCATCACCCAGATGTCGAAGGTCCGCTGGGTGATGGCATACGAGCCGATAGCGCAGAGCACGAACACCACGGGCATGAGCCGCGTCCGCGGCACTGCCAGCACCCACAGCAGGGGTTTGGTCAGCGTGAGGCCGTATATCAGCATCCCCAGGGTGGAAAAGAACACCATGGCCACTACCTGGTAGACGAACTCGGGGGATTCGACCATGACCATGGGCCCCGGCCGGACCCCGTGGATGAACATGGCCGCCAGGAGGACCGCCGCCGGGGCCGAACCGGGAATGGCCAGCGTGAGGGCGGGAATGATCGCGCCCGGCACGCAGGCGTTGTTGCCGGTTTCGGCCGCCATGAGGCCCTCCACCGAGCCCTTGCCGAATCGATCTCGCTCCGGGCTCTTGCGGCGGGCGGCCGCATACGATACCCAGGCCGCGATGTCCTCGCCCACGCCGGGGATGATGCCGATTATCGTGCCGATGAGGCCGCTCCGGATGATCGTGCGCCAGTACCGGAACACCTCCCCCAGCTTCGGGATGATGCTGTCCCGCGCCTCCTGGACCACCTCGGGCGCGGGGCTGCGCATAACACTCATGACCTCGGCGAACCCGAAGGCGCCAACCATGGCGGGGATCAGGGCGAAGCCGCCCAGCAGATCGGTGGTCCCATAGGTAAAGCGCTCGTACGCGTGGATTCCTTCCTGCCCCACCATGGCCACGAGCAGCCCCAGGAACCCGGCGATCCACCCCTTCATGGGGTCCTCCAGTGCGGTGAGGTGTCCCGAGATCACGATGCCGAAGATGGCCAGCCAGAAGAACTCGAAGGACTGGAACTTCAGCGCGTAGTTCCCCAGGAGCGGGGCAACCGTTGCCAGGAAGAACATGCCGATCAGGCTTCCCAGGACGGAGCCCGAGGTCGCAATGCCCATGGCCTTCCCTGCCCGGCCGGCCCGCGCCAAGGGGAAGCCGTCCAACGTGGTGGCCGCGTTGGCAGGCGTGCCCGGGATGTTGAGCAGGATGGCGGAGCGGCTGCCACCATAGATGGCGCCGTTGTAGACGCAGATGAGGATGAGGATGGCGAGATCCGGCGGCAGCTTGTAGGTGAGCGTCGTGACGAGCGCCACGCCCATGGTGGCCGTGAGGCCGGGCAGGGCGCCGATGATTATCCCGAGCAGGGTGGACCAGGACACATGAAACAGGGCTAACGGCGTGAGAAATCCGGCGATGGCGCTGATGAATTGGTTGAGGTTCGCAAGGATCGCGGCCACGGGCTGCCCTCGTTCTCAGGGGAGGGTCACCAGAAACATCGACTGAAAGGCCCACGTCACCACGGCGGACGTGGCCGCCCCGAGGATTGCAGCCACCAGGCCGAGCCGAACGTACTCCCGCCGCGTCATCCCGCGACGCCGCTCGAAGATCACTATGAAGGCGAAGACGAAGAGGCCAGTTGCCAGCCAGTAGGGGATGGAGCCCACGAGGAATCCGGCGTAGCCGATGGTGAGGACCGCCGTGACCAGCAGGCGCCGGTTGCCGGGCTCCACCCGGAGCCTGCGCAGGACCTCGTTGGAGAGGCCGAGACGGTGGCCGCCCGCCAGGACCGAGCGCACCACGAGGATAACGGCCAACACAAAGATAACGATGCCCAGGAAGGCGGGGACGAGGCCAGGGACGCTGAGGGGATGGACCTTCAGATGCTCCAGCCGGGGCATGCGCCACGACTCAAAGACGACGAACAGGCTGAGCAGGATGAGGACCAGCCCAGTCAGGAAATCGGCCTTGACCATGTCCGCTGTTTTCTCGGAGCGATCATAGGGGGGAAGGTGGCTGGGGGGCGGATTCCCGTCGGAACCCGCCCCCGGGCGCAGCGTCATGGTCGCGGCATGCCGACCTTGTCGGGGCTCACTTTGGCCTTGCCGCCATCAGACAGCCCCCAGGCCGCGTCCAGGATGGTCGGCCAGGCCCTCTTGAAGGCCTCCTCGCCATAGTAGGCCGCGACGATCTGACCGCGCTGGTTGGCGTAGTCCTTCAACGCCTTCGACGTGGCGATCCTCTCCTTCCAGACCTTGTTCATCGTCTGCACGACGTCGCTGGGTACACACTTCGGCGCCCAGATCCCGAAATAGATCGGTTGCGCCGACACCTTCGGCAGCCACTTCGTGGCGGACGGGACGGTCCCAAAGCCCTCTATCACGAGATCCTCGGGGGTGAGCGCGGCCAGGGGACGGAGCTTCTTGGCCCGAATCATCTCGATCTGTTCGCTGAGGAGCTGGGGTGTTGCCAGGGTCTCGCCGGCTACGGTGGCGATCACTGCCGGATTGCCGCCGTCATAACTCACCAACTTGTAATCGCCGCCACCTGCCCGCTTGATCGCCTCGATAGCCGAGTGGCCGGCTGACGGAATGCCGGCAATTGCCACCGAGAGCCGCTTCGGATCCTTCTTCATCAGGTCAAGGAACTCCGCGAAGTCCTTGATCGGTGCGTTCGGATTCACGGACACCAGGGTAGCGTTGGCGATGTCGAAATACAGGTGCCAATCCTGGACCTTGGTATCCAGGGTGCCGGTGATGATGTAGGTACCCAGGTCCTTCACGGCGCCCGAGGCCCAAGTATAGCCATCGCATGGGGCGTCCATAGCACTCTTGGTGCCGATGGCGCCACCGCCGCCGGGCTGGTTCACCACGACGATGGGCTGACCGAGGGCAGCCTCAAGGTCGCCGGCGATGGCGCGTATCGCCTGGTCCGTGGAGCCGCCCGCCCCCCACGGCACGATGACGCGAACGGGCTTGGTCGGTTTCCAGTCGGCAGCAAGAACCGGGGCGACTGCGACTGCTGCGACGAGCGCCAGAACTACAACTCCCGTGACAATCCCGTGTCTCATGGCATTCCTCCTCTTGAAAGAGCGCAAGCGATTCCCAGTACACCACTTATACCCTTGGCCATAGAAGAGGGTCAAGGGAGATCGGCGATAGGTATCGTTACCGGCCCAGGCCGCAGCCAGGAGGTTGCCAGGGTCCAGGCTACGTGCCTGGCTCCATGTGAGGCGGTAGTGGCTCTGATCACGCGGAGTTATAGAGCTCGGGGAGAGGCTACGGGAGGGGGAAAAGGCTTGACATTCCGGAGGGTGGTGAGTATTGTCACCCCACCAACGCGGAGGAGGTCCGACGGGATCGAAGGGGGAACGGGTGGGCCGTTTCGTGCCGCCGAGTCGGCGGACCCGCGCCCGAGTGGAGACCCCCGGGGTCCGGGAGAAATTCCTCCTGTTCCGCGTGGGCGACGAAATCTACGGCATGGCGCTCCGGGGCCTGCGGGAAGTCCTGCTGTCCGACGGCGTCGCGCTCCTGCCCGCCTCTCCCTCCCAGATTTGCGTCGCGCTCGCGCATCGCGGTCACCGCCTCCCCGTCATCCGGATGAGAGCGCTGTTCGAGGGAGCCCAGGCCGGAATGCCGGCGGCGGCACGTGTCCTCTTGACGGAGGGGCAGGGGCGCCCGCTGGGCCTCTTGGTGGATGAAGTGCTGGAGATGGTGGAGGTGGACCCGGCCCACATCGCCCCCGTCCCGGCGCTCGCCACGCTCCTGGACCCGGCCTGCTTCCGTGGCCTGTTCACGCGGAAGGATCGCGTGATCCTCCTGGTCAACGAGCATGGGCTGGGAGGGGCCGATGAGGTCCTCCAATTCAATGCGGCCGGGACGTGAGGCCGCTCCGGGCGGGCGGGATGGACGGCATGGCGCAGGCGAACGCCGCACCTGTCGAGGTGTCCATTGGGGCAACCGCGACCCTCATGTTTCTGGTGGCGGGCAAGCAGTTCGCCGTGGACCTCGCGCGGGTGGAACGCATCCTGGATTACCGGCGACCCACCAGGACGCCGCGTCGCCCGCCCCATGTGGAGGGGATCATCCAACACGACGGCCGCTACCTGCCCATCATGAGCCTGCGCAAGCGCCTCGGGGTGGAGGGGCCGGGCCCCGCGAATCCTGCCATCCTGCTGCTCACAGGGATCGGCCGCGATCCCGTGGTGGGTGTGGTCGTGGATCAGGTCCTGCACGTCCTGTCGCTCCCGCCGGACAGGCTGCTCCTGCCTCCGCCGCGGGTCTTTGGCATCCGGGCCGAGTTTATCCGGGGCGTGGCGAATGCCGGGGGGCGACCCGTGGTGTGGCTGGATGAGTCGAAGTTCCTGACGTCGGCGGAGGCAATTACATTGCTCGCCTAGTCCAGTGGTGAGCGCCACCCCCTCCCCGTGATGGTGGCAACGGCCAGGGAGGGATGGGGACGCCGGGCCAGCGTCTCGAGGAGTGTCGAGCGAGGGCTGGAGTCGTGCAACGCGCTCGCCGGGAGGATCGCATGGCCGCTCGGATCCTGGTTGCGGATGACAGCGTGACGATCCAGAAGGTCGTGGAGTTGACCTTCAGCAAGGAGGATTTCGTGCTCGTCCAGGCGCGGAGCGGCGAGGAAGCCATCCGCAAGGCCAAGGAGGTCCAGCCGGACCTCGTGCTCCTGGATCTGGTCATGCCGGACAAGAACGGCTACGAGGTCTGCGCCGCCCTGCGGGCCGAATTCGCGCTGCGGACGGTGCCCATCATCCTCCTCACCGGGACATTCGAGGCCTTTGACAAGGAGCAGGGGATCCGGGCGGGCGCAAACGATTTCGTCACGAAACCTTTCGAGTCCCAGGCGCTGATCAGCAAAGTGAAGCAACTCCTCTTCAGCCGGACGGCGGACCTGGCGGCGTCCCCCGCTCCGGCCAAGGAGGCACCCCGCCCGGCCGCCGGTGTTGTGCCCCCACCTCCACCGCGCGTGGTACCCCCGTCGCCCGGAGGGGTGGGAGTAGGGCTCCCACCCGGGGCGCCGCTTGCGGCACCGATCGCGCCGCCGACGGCCCAGGCAGCCCCGCTGGGCCCGCCCCGCCGGGGGGAACCTTCGCCCGCGGGTGCGGCATCCGCGTTCGATCTTCCACCGCCGACGGAGGAGGTCTCCACGGATCGCCTGTGGCACGCATTGGATTCCCCACCCGCTCCGACGCCCGCTCGGGAGGACGACCTCAGTGAGTTGAACCTCGAGGATCTGGCACCCCTCCCGGGGCATCCGGCGCATGCGGCGCAGGAGCCTGGCAGGGCCCTGTCGGACGAGGCGGACGTCGCATCACCTCCCGAGAGCCTCTCGCTGGAGGAACTGCTGGCCCCGGTCCCGACTGCCTTCTTGGGACCGCAACGCGAACCCCGCCCGATGAAGGCTCCGCCGAGCGAGCCGGTCTTCGACCTGACCGCCGAATTGGAGGCAGCGCCCCTGCCCCTGATCGAGGTGGGGACCGGAGAGCCGCCGAGCCTGTCCGTCGAGGATCTCCTCCGGCCGGGCGAGGCAATCGGGTCCGAGGAGGCCGCCGGAATCCTTCCCGGACTGGAACTCGAACTGTTTCCCGCCGCCCAGACGGAAGAAGTCCCGGGTCCTCCGGAACCCTCCCCTTCCACCGCCCCATGGGATCTGGAGGCCCTGGTCGACGTTCCGCTGGAGGCCGCCGACCGGATCATCTCCGAGGCTCCGGTCGGAGCGGAAGAGCCGACGGAGGTGGCCGCCCTGGAGGCCGCGGCCGTCGCCTTGCCGACGGCACCCCCTGAAGCCCCGGAGATGCCCGCATTCACGGCGCCCGCGCCCGGGCCACCGCTGGCAGAAGCGCCGGGGATCGCCGGAGACATGACGGCGATGCGCCAGGCCGTCACCGAGCGGGTGGCGCACGAGTTGGCCCGGGATCTCAGCGACAAGCTGCTGGAACGCATCGAGCGGATCGTGTGGGAGGTGGTCCCGGATCTGGCCGAGATCCTGATCACGAAGGAGATCGAGCGGATCCGGGCCCTGGCGGAAGAGAAGCAATCTTCCTGATATTGCAGGTCAGGCAACGGGGATGCTGCGCTCGCACGGAGGGCGGCGTCCCCGTTCTGCTTCGGAGCATGGGATGACAGACCTTCTCGATGCATCGGCCGCACCCGCCCCGACCTCGCCCGACGCGGGTGCGGCGGTGAAGCACGGCTATGATCCCCGTGGGGTGGAGGAGCGCTGGTATCGCTTCTGGGAGGAGCGCGGCCTGTTCCGCGCCGACGAAACCGTACCGGTTCCACCGTACAGTATCGTGATCCCTCCGCCCAATGTGACGGGCTCCCTCCACATGGGACACGCCCTGAACAACACCCTGCAGGACATCCTGATCCGCTGGCAGCGGATGCAGGGAGCGAACACCCTGTGGATGCCCGGCACCGACCACGCCGGCATCGCGACCCAGAACGTGGTGGAGCGGCAGCTCCAGCAGGAAGGCCTGAGCCGCGACCAGCTCGGCCGGGAGGCCTTCATCCAGCGGGTCTGGCGGTGGAAGGAGACCTCGGGCGGGACCATCATCCGTCAGCTGAAGACCCTGGGGGCCTCCTGTGACTGGGCGCGGGAGCGGTTCACCATGGACCCGGGCCTGTCGGAGGCGGTCAAGGAGGTCTTCTGCCAGCTCTACGAGGCGGGCCTGGTGTACCGGGGCGACTACATCATCAACTGGTGCCCCCGCTGCCGGACGGCGCTCTCGGATCTGGAAGTGGAATACCAGGAGCGGGACGGCAAGCTCTGGCACATCCGCTACCCGCTGGCCGCGGGCAATGGCGAGGTGGTGGTGGCGACGACCCGGCCCGAGACCATGCTGGGGGACACGGCCGTGGCGGTCCACCCCGAGGATGGGCGCTACGCCGCTCTCGTGGGGCAGACGGTCGTCCTCCCGCTCATGAACCGGGAGATCCCGATCATCGCCGACGCCTATGTGGACCCGGAGTTCGGCAGCGGCCTGGTGAAAGTAACGCCCGCGCATGATCCCAAGGACTTCGAGTGCGGCCTGCGCCACACCCTGCCCCAGATCAAGGTCATGGCCGATGATGCCCGCATGAATGCCAACGCCGGGAGCTACCAGGGCCTGGACCGGTTCGCCTGCCGGGACCAAGTCGTGAAGGATCTGAAGCAGCTCGGCCTCCTGAAGAAAGTCGAGGACCATCGCCACGCCGTGGGGCACTGCTACCGGTGCCAGACCGTGGTGGAGCCGTCCCTCTCGCGCCAGTGGTTCGTCCGCATGCAGCCTCTGGCGGAGCCGGCCATCCAGGCGGTGGAGGCGGAGCGGATCCGGATCATCCCCGCGCAGTGGGAGCGGACCTACTTCGAGTGGATGCGCAATATCCGGGACTGGTGCGTATCGCGGCAGATCTGGTGGGGCCACCGGATCCCGGCCTGGTATTGCGACGCCTGCGAGGAGATCATCGTTTCCCGGACCACGCCCGCCGGGTGTCCGCGCTGCGGCACATCCGCGCTGCGACAGGAGACCGACGTCCTGGACACCTGGTTCAGCTCGGCCCTCTGGCCCTTCTCCACTCTGGGCTGGCCCGAGCGGACCCAGGCGCTCCGCGTCTTCTACCCGACCGCGTGCCTGATGACGGGCTTCGACATTCTGTTCTTCTGGGTGGCCCGGATGATCATGATGGGACTCCGGTTCATGGGGGACGTCCCCTTCCGGGAGGTGTACATCCACGGCCTGATCCGCGACGAGCAGGGCGAGAAGATGTCCAAGACCCGGGGGAACGTGATCGACCCGTTGCACGTGATCCACGGGGCCACGGCCGAGGAGCTGTTGACGGCCGCCAAGAACGGCGGGGCGCCCCCCGCGGCCCTGGACGGCATCCACCGGCAATTCCCCGACGGCCTTCCGGCCTTCGGGGCGGATGCCCTCCGCTTCACCCTGGCCGCGTTGGCCAGCCAGGGCAGCGATGTGAAGCTGTCGGTCAAGCGGATCGAGGGCTACCGGTTCTTCTGCAACAAGATCTGGAATGCCTACCGCTTCGTGGCCCCGCACCTCCGCCCGGAGGAGAATGGTGGGGTGTCCCCGGCGGATCTCGCGCTGACGTTGCCCGACCGCTGGATCCTGAGTCGCCTGACCGAGGTGACCCGGGGCGTGACCGACGCCTTGCGGGGCTACCGGTTCAACGACGCCGCCTCCCTCCTGTACCAGTTCCTGTGGCACGAGTACTGCGACTGGTATCTGGAGATCGTGAAGGCCCGGCTGGCGGCGCCGGAGGACGAGACGGCTGCGCGGACCGGGCGGGCCATGCTGGTCCACGTCCTGGAGCAGTCCCTGCGCCTGCTGCACCCGATCATGCCGTTCATCACCGAGGAAATCTGGCAGCGCCTCCCGCACCGGGGACCCAGCATCATGCTGGCGCCGTGGCCGAAGGCGGACGAGGCGCTGCACTGGCCCCAGGCGGTGGAGACCATGGCGTATCTCATGGAGATCACCCGCGAGGTGCGGAATATCCGGTCGAACTACAACATCCTTCCGGGAACGCGGCTTCCCCTGGTCCTGCGGACTTCCAGCCCGAGCCAGGACGACGCCCTGAAGGTGTGCCAGGGATACCTCGCGAGTATCGCGAGGCTCTCGGATCTCGTGTGGGGGCAGGAGGCGGCCCGGCCGGTCGTGGCGGCCTCCGCCGTCGTGCGGGGGATCGAGGTCCACGTGCCCCTGGAGGGTGTGATCGATCTCACGGAGGAGGAGAAGCGGCTGAGTCGCGAGCTGGCCAAGGTGGAGCAGGCGCTGGATCGGGTCGGCCGGAAACTCAGCAATGAGGAATTCCTGGGCAAGGCGCCGGCGGCGGTGGTCAGCCGGGAGAAGGCCACGCGGGCGGAGCTGCAGGATGCGCGGGCAAAGCTCAAGGACAGCCTGCAGCGGATCGAGGCGCATTTGAAACGCTGAGAGGGCAAGAGCGTTCGGCCGTACGAGCGTTCGGCCGTTCGGCGGTTCAACGACTCGGGTGTTCCGCGAACGGCCGAACCGTCGAACGGCCTGCCTGTGCGTGTCCGCACGCAGACAGGTCGAACAGCCGAACGTCTGGTGGTCCAAGTGATGGCGATTCCGGCGGACCTCGATCCGGCGAAGATCCAGGCAGCCCTCCGGTCACGGCTCATCGGGCGGCCGCTGGAGGTGCTGGGGGAGGTCGCCTCCACCAACGACCTGGTCATGGCCGCCGGTCGCGCCGGGGCGCCCGAGGGGCTGGCCGTCCTCGCCGATCGGCAGACGGCCGGACGGGGGCGGCGGGGACGCGCCTGGGCCTCCCCGGCCGGCGTCGGCCTGTACACCTCGGTCCTGCTGCGACCCGGGCGCCCGCCGGGCCGTGCGTCGCTCCTCACCCTGGTGGCGGGCCTGGCGGTGGCGGAGGCGATCCAGGAGGTTGCCGGCCTGGACGCCCGCCTGAAATGGCCCAATGACATCCTGGTTGGCGGGCGGAAACTGGCCGGCATCCTGTGCGAGATGGCGAGCCTGGATGCGTCGGTGAGCTACGTCGTGCTGGGCATTGGCATCAACGTGAACCACGGATCGCGGGATCTGCCCGTGGATCTCTTTCCGGAGGCGACCGCCCTGTCTCTCACAACCGGTCGGACGATCCCGCGCGGGGATCTTGCCACCGCGCTCTACAACGCCCTGGACCGGTGGTACGCGGCCTTCTGCGAGGGGCGCACGGAGGCCATCCTGGCGCTGGCGCGCCAGCGGAGTGCGACCCTGGGCCGGCCGGTGGTCGTGCTGGCTGAGGACGGACAATGGCGGGGCCTGGCGGTGGACCTGGATGACGACGGCGCCCTGCTCGTGCAGGAAGACGGGGGCGGCCTGCGACGGGTCGTGGCCAGCGAGGTCTCCATACGGGAGGCGTTGGCACGTTGACAGGTTGGAAGGTGTGAAGGTTTCAACCTAACCTGAAAACCAGCTAATGTAGTGACTCTCAAATCCCTTCACAATTCCGTTCACCCTGAGAAGCCTGTCGAAGGGTGCGGAATCCGGGCTTCGACAAGCTCAGCCCGAACGGGTCCCCTGTAAAGCCATTTGTGAGTCGCCACACTACCCTGCAATCCTTCTGATGGTTGATGCGCATGTTATTGGCACTGGATGTCGGCAATACGAACACGGTCATCGGCGTGTTCGACGGCCGAGCACTGGTGACGCACTGGCGCCTGTCCACGCGACGGGAGGGGACGCGCGACGAGTACGGCATGCTCATCAAAGGCCTTTTCGATTTCGGCGGCTTGGATTTCCAGGCGGTCTCGGCCGTCATCATCTCCTCGGTCGTCCCGCCGCTCCAGGGTCCCCTGGAGGAGATGGCCCGGCAGTACTTCGGGGTCGAGCCCATGGTCGTGGGTCCCGGAATCAAGACCGGGATGCCGATCCTGTACGAGTCGCCGCGGGAGGTCGGGGCCGACCGGATCGTGAATGCCGTGGCGGCGTTCGAGGCCTACGGTGGCCCCTGCATCGTCGTGGACTTCGGCACCGCGACGACCTTCGACGCCATCTCGGCCCGGGGGGAGTATCTCGGCGGCGTGATCTGCCCGGGCATCGGGATCTCGTCGGAGGCGCTCTTTCAGCACGCGGCCAAGCTCCCCCGCGTGGACATTTCCCGCCCCAAGGTCGTCATTGGCAGGAACACCGTGGGCAGCATGCAGGCGGGGCTCTACTACGGGTACCTGAGCCTGGTGGAGGGCGTCGTGGCCCGCATGCGGGCCGAGCTGGGCGGCCAGGTGGCGGTGGTCGGGACGGGCGGCCTGGCGCGGCTTCTCCTCACCGAGTCCACAGCCGTGGACCACGTGGACCCCCTCCTTACTCTGACCGGCCTCCGCATCCTTTTCGAGCGGAATCAGTAGTCAGGATGGCCGCGAGGACCCTCGGGCCTTCGCCGTCTGCTCCGCACGGAAGGCGGCCATGGCGGCCTGGTGTTCCTGGGATGCCAGGCAGGCTCGCATGGCCGGAACGAAGGCGTGCATGAAGCCAGCGAAGTCGGTCTGGAAGGCCAGATTGGACAGTCGCTTGATGTGGCTCATGCTGGTGTGAGGGACCGCGAGGAGCCGCTCCGCCAGGACCAGGCACTGCGCCTCCAACTCGCCACGGGGGACCACGGCGTTCACCAGCCCGATCTCCAGGGCACGGCGGGCATCAATCGTGTCCCCCAACAGTAGGAGTTCCCTGGCGCGGCCCATCCCGATCAGGCGAGGGAGCCGGTAGGTCCCGAGGCCGGGGATCAGGCACTCCTTGACGGCAGGCAGCCCCAGGATCGCATCTTCCGAGGCGATCCGCAGATCGCAGGCCAGGGCGATCTGCAGCCCGCCACCCAGGCAATAGCCGTGGATGCCGCAGATCACGGCCTTGTCGCAGTTTTCCAGGATGTCCCACAGGTACTCAATATCCGTGAAGAAAGCAGGACCGAGGCCGCCGCTGGAGAGCGCCGTGAGGTCCACGCCGGAGCAGAAGGCGCGCCCCGCGCCGGTCACGACGGCCACCCGGGCCTCCCGATCGTCGCGGAGCGCGTGCACCGCCTGGGTCAAATCGGAAAGAAAGGTCATATCCTCGGCGTTCAGGACCTCCGGCCGGTTCAGCGTCATCCACGCAATGCGGCCGTCGCGGCGATACAGGATTGTTCTTTCCGGGGACATGCCCTTTCTCCCATCCGGCGCCTTTTCGTGCAACGCCTATTCGGGCAAGGCAGGACACGCGACTGAGGAAAAGGTGACGGCAGTGGCGGTGAGGTCGGCCCTCCCCCAGAAGCCGGCACCGGAATTCGACGATGGCGGGTCGAGGGCGCCTTGGATCGAATATGAGCGGCAGTCTCCCGTGCCATCAAAGTTGGTACTATGGACGATTTTTCCGAAGTGGGCCATTCCGTCTTCCCGAAGGTGGGCAGTCCCGCCAAGGGGCATGCTTGTGCCCTCGCCACAGGTGTTCACCACCTCGCCAACGAGGTTGTAGAATCCCCCCACCGGTCCTCCTTCGATTTCGAGGACGAGCACATCAGAATAAGGCATCATCGGGACGCTTTGGACGAGAGAGGAGTAGTTGCCAAGCATTCGCTTAGGGGGCTGGCCTGTAAGACGCACGAGTGAGCGGACGCTATCGAAAAGATCTCGCTCTGTCAACCGGAAAGCTGGTCACGCGCCGGGATCCCGAATGATGATGATACGCTCCCGTGAAGACCCCCGCAGGGCGGTGCGGCAAAGCCAGGATAGGCACAAGGTGGAAGCTGGGGGACTGAATAGCCGACGCCGCGCCCTCTTGAGCGGTTCGGCCCCTCGATATCCACATACCTATCGCCCGGCTGGAGACATTTCGCTTGACAAAGGGCCTTTCTGTCCATATGTTTACGCGGTTCACGAGGGCGTTCCCGTCCATCGTCATTATTCCGAGTGAGGCTGTGTGATCCCAATGAAGACGTACCAGCCC
>JACQVO010000082.1 GCA_016209725.1 Candidatus Methylomirabilota bacterium
ACGAGATGCAGCCGCTCAGCTCGATGGGTCCAGCCCAAGAGCTCGAGGCATTGACCTCTCAGGGGATGGTGCGGACGGAGGATGGTCACCTTGGGCGGAAAGCCCTGGAGGTGGGTAGTGTGTGGTGGCTTCCTTCCACTACTGCCAGGTCGTGGCGCCATTCTTCCGTGAGTAACGGTTCGGGAAGATCGTGACCATCTCTTCCATAAACGGCTTGCGCGGAAAGTTCGGCCAGGTGAACTATGCGGCGGCCAAGGCGGGCGTCATCGGGCTGACGAAGGCGCTCGCCAAGGAGTTGGCCCGCTCCCAGGTGAACGTCAACACGGTCGCGCCGGGATTCATCCTGACCGCCATGACGGCCGCCATGCCCGTCGAAGCGCGCGAGGCGGCAATCGCGGAGATTCCCCTGGGTCGTCCCGGGAAGCCGGAGGATGTCGCCGCGGTCGTGGCCTTCCTGTGTACAGACCGGGCGCGGTATATCACGGGTGAGGTGATCAAGGTGGATGGGGGGCAATACATCTAGTGCGGAAACTGGAAATTGGAAACTGGAAGCAAAAAATCGCCTCCGATGATGGACCAGTTTCCAGCTTCCATTTTCCAGTTTCCAAAGGATAGGCACGGAGGCAGGCGAGCGAGGGAATGGAAACAATGAGCAGTGGATTCAAGGACATCAACTTTGAGGTGCGGGACGCGGTCGGGCGTATCGTGTTGAACCGGCCGCCGCTCAACGTCCTGAACATCGCCATGATGGAGGAGATCCAGACGGCCCTGCGCCAAGCCCAGGCCGCGGCAGACACGCGGGCCATTGTCCTCTCCGCCACGGGGCGAATGTTCTCGGCCGGGGTGGACATCTCCGAGCATACCCATGACCTCATGGAGCGGATGCTGAGCGCCTTTCACGGCATCTTTCGGCTCATGGCGGACGGCGAGGTGCCGACGCTCGCCGTGGTGCAGGGGCATGCATTGGGAGGCGGCTGCGAGCTCGCCTGCTTCTGCGACCTGGTCGTGGCGGCCCAGGGGGCAAGATTCGGCCAACCCGAGATCGCCGTGGGCGTCTTCCCACCGGTGGCGGCGGCGCTGTTCCCGCATTTGGTCGGCGCCAGGCAGGCCGCAGAACTGATCCTGACCGGCGAGGCCATCCCGGCCGATGAGGCGCACCGGATCGGACTCATCAACGCCGTCGTGCCGCCGGAGCAACTGGCGACCGAGGCGGAGCGGATGCTGGCTCGCATCACCGACAAGAGCGCGGCTGTCCTCCGGGTGGCGAGGCGAGCCCTTCGCGCGGGGATGGCAGCCGGCTTCGACGAGGCGCTCCCCGCCATCGAGGCGATGTACACCGGTTCGCTCATGCGCCTGGAGGATCCGGCAGAGGGACTGACCGCCTTCATGGAAAAGCGCAAGCCGATTTGGAAGCATCGCTGACGAAAGACCGTGTAACGTGTGGTGTGTAACGTGGCCCGACGTTTCACGTCGGACGTTACACGTTTCACGGTGGCGGAGGGGGACATGGCGATCACGCGGATCATTGACCGCTGCCGGGCGCGACTGGAAGACGTCGAGTTCGGCAGCGTCCGCGACTGGAAGGCGCGACATCCCGGGGGCAAGGCGGTCGGCTGTTTCCCCGTCTACACTCCCGTCGAGATCATCCATGCGGCCGGGATGCTGCCCGTGGGCCTCTTTGGTGGAGGCAACACCATCGAGCTGGCCAACGCCGACGCCCGGTTCCAGTCCTTCGTCTGCTCCATTGCCAAGACCACCCTGGAGATGGGGTTTCAGGGGCGGCTGAAGCTCTTGGACGGAACGATCTTCTCCTCCATCTGTGACGTGGCCCGGAATCTCTCCAGCGTGATGGCCCGCAACTTTCCCGAGCTGCAGGTCGAGTATATCCACCACGCGCAGAACATGACCTCCCCAGCCGCCGTGGACTATGTGGAGAGCGAATTCGCGCGGATCCAGCGCAACATGGAACGGTTGGCCGGCCATCCGGTCAGTCAGGAGGCCCTGGCATCCAGCCTGAAGACGTACAACCGGATCCGGGGGGCGCTGCGCGACTTGTACCGCGTCCGCCGGGAGTCGCCACATCTCATCTCGACGGTGGAGCTCTACGTCCTGGCCCGCTCCGGCACCCTGGTGCCCCCCGAGGAGCATCTCGGCGAGCTGATGGAGGTGCTGGCGCTGCTGCATGCCCGCCAGGATCGGCCGAAGGATCGGGTCCGGGTGGTGATCGAGAGCGCCTTCTGCGAGCAGCCACCGCTGGATCTCTTGCAGGTCGTCGAGGAAGCAGGCTGTTACATCGTCGACGACGACCTCTTGACCGGCTGGCGATGGTACGTCGAGGATGTCCCCGAAGACTTGCCACCCCTCCGGGCCCTGGCCGAGAGCTACATCAGGCAGAGCGTCTACTCCTCCGTGCGTCACGACGGACCCCGCTCCCGGACGGCGGGCCTGGTGGAGAAGGTCCGGCGGGCCGGCGCCCAGGCGGTGATCTTCATGCCGGCCAAGTTCTGCGAGCCGGCCCTCTTCGATTACCCGCTCTTCCGCCTGGCGCTGGAGGAGGCGAACATCCCGCATCTGGTGATCGAATTCGAGGAGAAGATGTGGACCTTCGAGCGGACACGAAACGAACTGGAGACGTTCGTGGAGTCCATGCTGTTCGACTAGACCACAGCACCCCCCTCCCCCGCCCTCCCCCCGCAGCGTGGGGGAGGGCGGGGGAGGGGGTCCGATGGGAGGCGGGGATGGCGACGGCAATCAGGGTGGACAAGGACCGCAAGTACCAGAGCGAGGTGAATGACCACTCCAAGCGGATCCTGACCGAGTATTACGACCAACTGGCCAGGGCAGCCAGGCAGGGGGAAGCGTCGGGGTTCCTCATGATCTCGGGCAACTGCGTCGAGATCCTCCGTGCCTTCGACATGCATCCCGTCTTTCCCGAGGTGAACGCCCTGCAGCTTGCCATCCGCAAGCAATCCCTCCCCATGATTCTCAAGGCGGAGCAGATGGGGTACAGCAGCGACAATTGCGCCTACGTCAAGGCGGACATCGGCATGCTCATGAGCGGGGGATACGGCCCCCAGGGGACCGCCCCGTCCCCAAGCCTGGTCGTGTGCAACTACGTGGGCTGCAATGTCTACGTGAAGTGGTTCGAGCACATCGCGGAGTTCTGCCAGGCGCCGCTCTTCATGCTGGACATCCCTTTCCTGCGCGAGGGCGACCGGCCCAGTCAGGACGACATCACCTACGTCGTGCGCCAACTTCAGGAGTTGATCGCCACGTGCAGTCGGATCACGGGGAAGCCATTCGACATTGATCGGCTGCGCGAGGTGCTGGCCTTCTCGGCCCGGGCGGAGGAGGGCTGGTCCCGGGCAAAGCATCGGTGCAAGAGCCGGCCGGCCCCCTTCGACGCCTACTTCGACAGCATCAACATGATGGGTCCGATCAACGTCCTGCGTGGGACGCGCGAGGCGGCGGAGTTCTTCGATTTCGCCGTCGAGGCATTCGAGGCGCTGGCGGTCCAGGGGAAGGGTCCCCTGGCGGAGGAGCGGTTCCGCACCATCGTCGAGGGGCCGCCGCCCTATCCGTACTACCGGAACTTCCGCAACCTGTTCGCCGCCTGGGGGGCGGTGGCGGTGAACTCCACCTATTCCACCGTGGGGGGCCTGTGGGAGTTCGGGTTCCGCCACGACCCGCGGCGCCCGCTGGAGAGCATCGCGGAGCAGATGGTCGTGGAGAACCTGACGAACCGGAGCCTGACGGCGCGCTACCAGCAGATCCGGCGGTATGTCGAGGATTGGGCGGCGGATGCGCTGGTGATCCATTCCATCAAGAGCTGCCGGCTGTTCTCGGCCGGACAGGGGGATATGCGGGAGTACTTCACCCGGGAGCTGGGGGTGCCCACCCTTCTGGTGGAGTCGGACCTGGAAGACCCCCGGTACTACTCGGAAGCCCAGATGAAGAATCGGATCGACGCCTTCTTCGAGGCGCTGGAGCACAAGAAGTTTCTCGCCAAGGGTTAGCCCCTTACGGGTAAGATTCTGTGTTTCTTGGCAAAGAGATTTTTCGCCGTGTCCGGGAAGCCGCTCCCAACAAGCGGGTTCGGGATTTCGTGGAGTGGTTCAACTTCTGGACCCCGATCACGAAATGTCGAATATCGAACGCCGAATGTCGAATGATGAAGGCCCGGCGCAGCCGGAGCCCAGGCCGGGTCTCATTCGAAATTCATCATTCATGATTCGCTATTCGACATTCGCCTGAGGATTCGTGCTGTTTGGTTCCGGCTGCGCCGGGATAGGGAGGGGGTGCATGGCACACGG
>JACQVO010000091.1 GCA_016209725.1 Candidatus Methylomirabilota bacterium
ACCTCGAACATTGAACCTCGAACCGGGAACCGGTGGACCGGCTCTACGCCAGGTGGCCGATGGTGGTCAGGGCGTAGCGCTCCGGCTCGAAGAGGGACCGGTTGAGTTCGGCGAAGGTCTCGGGCGACACCCCGTCAATGCCCCGGATGATGTCGTCCAGATCGAAGTAGCGCCCGAAATAGATCTCGGTCTTGGCCAGGCGGGTCATGCGGCTGCTGGTGCTCTCCAGCCCCAGCAGGAGGTTCCCCTTGAGCTGCGCCTTGGCTCGATGGAACTCGTCTAGGTCCACCGGGCCCTGGCGCAGGCGCGCGAACTCCGCCCGGATCAGCTCCACCACCTGCGGGTAGGCCTCGGAGCTGGTCCCGGCGTACACGGCCAGCAGCCCGGCCTCCTGGTAGGAGGCCTGGTACGAATAGATGGAGTAGGCCAGCCCGCGCTTCTCGCGGACCTCCTGGAAGAGTCGGGAGCTCATGGAGCTGCCCAGGATGGCGTTCAGCAGGTAGAAGGCGTACCGGTTGGTGTGATTGTAGGGCAGTCCCTCGGCGCCCAGGACCAGGTGCAGTTGCGCCGAGCCCCGCTCCTCGTGATGGACCGTGTGACAGGAGGTGGGTGAGGACCCGTTGGCGGGGATGGAGCGTCCGCGCCAGGCGCCGAAGGCGGAGTGGACCAGCTCCGCCACCCTCCCGTGCTCGAGATCACCCGCGGCGGCCACGATGACCCGATCCGGCTGATAGAAGTCGCGGAGGTGGTCCAGGATGTCCTGCCGGGTCAGGGCCTGGAGGGTACGGCGAAAGCCCAGGACCGGCCGCCCGAGGGGATGATCCGGCCAAAGCTGCTGCGCGAAGAGGTCGTGGATCAGGTCATCGGGGTCGTCCTCGACCATCTTGATCTCTTCCTGGACGACGCGCCGCTCCTTCTCGATGTCCCCGGGGTCCAGTCGGGGGCGAAGCAGGAGGTCGCTCAGCAGGTCCACTGCCAGCGGCAGGTCCTCCCCCAGCACCTTGGCATACAGACAGGTGTTCTCCCGCGAGGTGAAGGCGTCCAGCGTCCCGCCCACGCCGTCGATGGCCTGGGCGATCTCCTCGGCGCTCCGGCTCTCGGTTCCTTTGAAGAGCAAGTGCTCGATGAAGTGCGAGATGCCGGCCCGCTCCGCGGGCTCGTACCGGGAGCCCACCTTGACCCATACCCCGATGGAGACGGAGCGCACCTGCGGCATCTGCTCCGTCAGGACCACGATGCCGCTGGGGAGCACCTCCTTCTTGTAGAGGCCGGCTACCTTCCCGATGGCTTCTTCCCCCCCTGGCGGAGTCCCTCGTCCTCGCCGGGCCTGGCCCCGGCGGGAGGCGCGGAGGCCGCGTCGGCCTTCTCGGCGGCCTCCCGGAGGAGCTCGCGACGGCTCAGGCGGATCTTCCCCGCCTTGTCCACCTCGATCACCTTGACCATGACCTCTTCGCCTTCCTTGAGGACATCCTCCACCCGCTTGATGCGCTCCTGCGAGATCTGCGAGATGTGCAGCAGCCCGTCCGTGCCCGGCAGGATCTCCACGAAGGCGCCGAAGTCCATGATCTTGACCACCTTCCCCAGATAGACCTTCCCCACCTCCGGAACCTCGACGATCCGGCCGATGATCTCCATGGCCTTCTGCGCGGCCGCCTCGTCCACGGAGGCAATGGCCACGGTCCCGTCATCCTCGATGTCGATCTTGACCCCGGTCTGCTCCACGATGCCGCGGATGATCTTGCCGCCGGGCCCGATGACCTCCCGGATCTTGTCCACGGGGATTTTGAAGGAAATGATCCGCGGTGCGTACGGGCTCAGGGCCGACCGCGGCTTGGCCAGGGCCCGGTCCATGCTGTCCAGGACCTGGAGACGCGCCTGCCGGGCCTGGCTCAGGGCCTGGCGGAGGACGGCCTCGGTGATCCCCTGGATCTTGATGTCCATCTGCATGGACGTGACCCCCACGCGGGTCCCGGCCACCTTGAAGTCCATGTCCCCGAGGTGATCCTCCAGGCCCTGGATGTCGGTGAGGACCGCCGTCTTTTCCCCTTCCTTCACCAGTCCCATGGCCACCCCGGCCACCGCCGCCCGCACCGGGACGCCGGCGTCCATCAGGGAGAGGCTGGCGCCGCACACGGTCGCCATGGAGGAGGAGCCGTTGGATTCCAGAATGTCGGAAACGATGCGCACCGTGTAGGGGAAGTCCTCCTTGGGGGGCAGCACGGACTGGATGGCCCGCTCCGCCAGGGCGCCGTGGCCGATGTCCCGCCGGCTGGCCCCGCGCATGAACTTGACCTCCCCCACCGAGAAGGGAGGGAAGTTGTAGTGGAGCATGAAGCGCTTGAAGGATTCGCCTTCAATGTCGTCCAGTCGCTGCTCGTCTTCGGATGTCCCGAGCGTGGTGGTCACCAGGGCCTGGGTCTGCCCCCGGGTAAACAGGGCGGAGCCGTGGGTGCGGGGCAGGACCCCCACCTCGCAGGTGATGGGCCGCACCTGCGTCACGCTGCGCCCATCGGCGCGGCGCCCCTTCTCCAGGATCAGGCGGCGCATCTCCTGCTTTTCGAGTTCCTCGAAGATCTCCTTGACCTGGAACGCGGTCCCGGGGGGATCCGAAGCCACGGTCTCCAGGGCCTCATCCAGGAGCATTCTGCGCCGCGCCTTCTGTTCCTCCTTCTCCGGGACGAAGGCCAGCTCGCGGATGCGGGAGCGGCACAGCCCCTCGACACGGCCCTGGAGCTCCGGGTCCACCGGGGGCGACACGAACGCCACCTTGTTCACGCCCATCTGCCGGGCCAGCTCGTGCTGGATCTGGATGATGGGCTGGAGGGCCCGATGGCCGAAGAGCAGCGCCTCCAGCAGCAGTTCCTCCGCCACCTCGCCGGCGCCGCCCTCGACCATGACCACGGCGGCGTCGGTCCCGGCCACCACCATGTCCACGTCGCTCTGATCGAGCTGGGCGTAGGTCGGGTTCGCGACGAGTCGCCCCTCCACGCGCCCGACCCGCACGCAGCCCATGGGCCCCAGGAAGGGAATGGGCGAGACGGCGAGGGCCGCCGAGGCCCCCACCACGGCCAGCACGTCGGGATCGTTCTCCTGGTCGGCCGAGAGGACCGTGGCGATGATTTGGACGTCCTGGTGGTACCCCGATGGGAACAGGGGGCGGATGGGGCGGTCGATCAGGCGGGCGGTGAGCGTCTCCTTCTCGTGGGGCCGTCCCTCCCGCTTGAAGAACCCGCCGGGGATCTTCCCGGCAGCATAGGCCCGTTCCTGGTAATCCACCGTCAAGGGGAAGAAGTCGATCCCCTCCCGGGGCTGCTTGGAGGCGACGGCCGTCACCAGGACCACCGTGTCCCCGTAGCGCACCCACGCCGCCCCGTCGGCGGCCCGGGCCACGCGCCCCGCCTCGATGCTGAGGGTCCTCCCCTCGAGACTGACCTCGGTGCGATACGTCATTTGCGAATGCCCAGCCTTTCGATCACGCGTTTGTACCGGTCCACATCCTTCTGCTTCAGGTAATCGAGGAGCTTCCTGCGGCGCCCCACCAGCCTGAGGAGGCCGCGCCGCGAGTGGTGATCTTTCTTGTGGAGCGTGAGATGTTCCGTCAGGTAGCCGATCCGGCCGCTCAACAGCGCGATCTGCACCTCCGGCGAGCCCGTATCCTCTTCGTGCAGGCGGTACTGGCCGATGATCTCACCCTTGTTCTCATAATCCTTTGGCATGATCGCTCTCCCCTCTCTCGGGGCCACACCGGTCCCCCACGGCGAGGGAAATTAGCACAGGGCCCTAGGAGTGTAAAGTCCAATCTGGCCAGGGGAGGGCACGTGCGGCCTGCCAGACGGCCTCCGACGCCTCCCGGTCGCGGGAAAGTTGCGCGGCCAGCGCCTCGGCGGAGGCGAAGCGCTGCGTATCGCGCAGCCGCCGCAGAAAGAACGCGGTGAGTCGCCGGCCGTACAGCGGCTCATTCCAGGCCGGCATGTGGATCTCCAGCCGTGGGACCCCCGTCCCGAAGGTCGGCGCATCCCCCAAGTTCATCATGGCATCCTGAAAGGCGCCCCGCAGCAGCACCCGCCCCGCATACACCCCGTCCAGGAGCGGGAGCGGCTCCGGCACCGCCACGTTCGCCGTGGGGAAGCCCAGTGCGCGACCGCGACCCGCCCCCGGCTGGACCTCGCCCTCCAGGCAGTAGGGCCGGCCCAGGAACCGCTGCGCCTCCTCCACCCTCCCCTCGGCCAGGAGCGCCCGGATCATGCGACTGCTCACCACCACACCATCCAGGCTCACGGGCGGAACCACCTCCACCCAGTAGCCTGCCCCGGGGGACAGGGCCCGGAGGAGGCTGGCATCTCCTTGCCGACCCTTGCCGAAGCCGAAGTCGTACCCCACGCAGAGACCGGCGACCTGGAGGCCCTCCACCAGCACTCTCCGCACGAACTCCTCGGCCTCCAAGTCGGCCATGGCCGGTGAAAAGTGAATAGCCACCGTCGCCTCCATCCCGAGGCGACGGAGCAGGGCCAGCTTGATCGGCAGGGGCGTGATCAATGCCGGCACCTGCCCGGGCCGGAGGACCTCCAGGGGATGCCGCACGAACGTCACGACCCCCGCTGTTCCACCCACGGCGGCGACCCGTTCCCGGACGCGTCGCAGGATCTCCTGGTGGCCGAGATGGACCCCGTCCATGGTCCCCATGGCCAACACGGGCTTCGGCACATCCCAGCGGAGGTCGTCGAGACCCGTGGCCTGGAGCACGCGCATGGTCGGCCCGGCCTCAGGCCACGCCGGAGAACACCCGCACGGGGTGCAGCACCACGCGGGTTTTCTCGCAGGCGGCGAAGTCCGGCGAAGCCAGCGTGGTCTCCGCCAGCGACAGGAGCTGCCTGCGGAAGCCCAGGACCCGCACCAGGGTCCCGCGGCCCACATCGGGCGGGAACTGCACCACCAGGGCGGCCGCCACCGCCCCCCCGTGCAGGATGAGGGGCCCCGCCTCCGGCGCCACGCGGACGGCGGGGAGGTGGGCCAGGGCCTCGCCGATGGGCATGAGCACATCGGAGAGGCGTCCCTCGCGCACCCGGTCCTCCAGTTCGCCCAGCCTCAGAATCCCCTCCATGCCGAACCGCCCCGACCGCGTGCGGGTGAGCGCGTGCAGGTGGCCCCCGCAGCCCAGGGCCCGGCCGATGTCGTCACACAGGCTCCGGGCATAGGTGCCCTTGGAGCAGGTCGCGCGCAGGCGGGCGAAGGGGGGAGTGAACTCCAGCAGTTCCAGCGTGTGAATCCGGATCGTGACCGGGCGCCGTTCCACCGATTGCCCGCGGCGCGCCAGGCGGTACAGGCGCTCCCCCTGAACCTTCTTGGCCGAGAAGAGGGGCGGCACCTGTTGGATCTCTCCGATGAACCGGGGCAGGACGGCCAGGAGATCCTCCCGCCGGACCCGGACCTCCTCCACCCGCCCCGTCTCCTTCCCCGCAGCATCCAGCGTATCGGTGGTGATCCCCAGGCGCAGCGTCATGACGTATTCCTTGTCCGCCTGGGTCAGGTACTGGGCGATCCGCGTGGCGCGCCCCACACACAGCGGCAGGACACCCGTGGCCTGGGGATCCAGCGTCCCGGTGTGGCCCACCCGCCGGACCCCCAGGATCTTGCGGACGGCGTCCACCACGTCGTGGGAGGTCATCCCCGACGGCTTGTTGATGTTCAGGACCCCGTGCACTTCCGGTGTCACCCGCACCATGCCATTCTCGATTGCCGATCGCTGATTGCTGCATGCCGTTCAATCCGCATTCCGCATTCCCCATTCCGAAATGAGGTACGCCTCGGCCGCCTCCAACACCCGCGTCCTGGCCTCCGCCAGCTCCCCCGAGAGCGTGCACCCCGCCGCGTTCCGATGCCCGCCGCCGCCGAACCGCCCCGCCAGACGTGTCACGTCGAGGCCGCCGCGGGAACGGAAGCTCACCTTCAGCGTGGTGGGCGAAACCTCCTTGAAGGCGATGGCGATCTCGACCCCCCGGATGGCCCGAACGTAGTTGACGAAGTCCTCGCTGACCTCCAGTCCCAGCCCGGCCCGCGACTGCGCGGCGCAGGTCACCTCGATCCAGGCCACGCGGCCGTCGCGGCTCAGTCGAAGACTGGCCAGGGCCTCACTCAGCAGATGCCACTCGCGGGGATCACGGCTGCCGAACAACCATCGGGCGACATCCTCGACTGCGGCCCCGCATTCCACCAGATCCGCCGCCACCCGCAGCGACTCCGGCGTGGCGTTTCCGTACTGGAAGGAGCCCGTGTCGGCCAGGATGGCGGCGTACAGGTTCGTCGCCACCGTCTTCCCGATCGGGAAGCCGCCCCGGCGGAGGATCCGGTAGACCATCTCGCCGGCCGATGAGGCCTCGGGCTCGACCCAGTTCACATCGCCGAAGCGACTGTTGCTAGCATGATGATCCACGTTGAGGACCACGGCACCGGCCGGCCGGCCACTGAGCAACCCGCCCGTTCGTTCGAGGTTGCTGGTGTCCAGGACCAGGTAACAGGCATAGGTCTGGCCGCTCTGCACCTCCCGCCGGAGATCACTGGCCCCGGGCAGGCTGAGCAACTCGGGGGGCAGGGGGTCGGCATTGTATACCCCCGTCACCTTCCCGGCCTCGCGCAGCGCCAGCGCGGCCCCCAGCGTTGCTCCGATGGAATCCGTGTCTGGAGATACGTGGGCCAGGACCGCCACCGAGGGCGCCGCCCGGAGGGTCTCGATGACCCGCTCCAGGTCACTCACCTCCTTGGTCCTCGGGCACCGCGATCTGCTTCAAGAGTGCGGCCACATGCAGGCTCCGCTCCACCGAGTCGTCGGCCTCGAAGGTGAGTTCCGGCGCGTAGCGCAGGTGCAGGATCCGGCCCAGGTGTCCGCGCAGGAACCCCGCCGCCGATCGGAGGCCCGTGAGCGTCTCCTCGACGCCGCCCGGGCGGCCGGTGCTCGTGAAGAGCACGCGGGCATGGCGCAGGTCCCCGCTCACCCGCACCGCGGTGATGGTCACCTGATGCAGGCGGGGGTCCCTGACCTCCCGCAGGAGCAGGCGGCTGAGCTCTTCCTGGATCAGACCGGCCACCCGGTCGGCCCGCTTGAACGGTACTGGCATGGGGATTGGAAGTTGGAAACTGGAAATCGGAAGTGCGGAGTGCAGCACGAACCCGGGGGCCGGTCCCAGTTTCCAGTTTCCAGTTTCCGGCACCCAGTTTCCAGAGGGACTCAGTGGGTGACGAGATCGATCTCGTAGTCCACCACCAGGGCCTCGCCGTGTGCCTCGATCCAGTTCACCACCTTGGACAGGGTCTCATCCACCATGCGGGCATCCTTGCTGACCGCCGCCACCCCCAGCGTGGCCCGCTGCCAGTCGTCCAGGCGATCCACCTCGGCAATGCCCACATTGAATCGCGCCTGGACCCGGTCCTTGAGGCTCTTGATCACCCGCCGCTTATCCTTCAGCGACGCGCTCTCCGGGATCCGGAGCTCGATCTTGCAACTGCCGACCGTCATGCCGCGAACCCCGCAATGGGCAATTCCCCCGTCTTGGCGGGGCCAATGACCAATGGCGGTGCACTCTCGCCTCCGGGTGCCATGCCGCCGCCCCCATCCCATCCCATTTGGTCATTGGGACTTGGTCATTGGTCATTTCCGCCGGCTAGAGTTTCGGGGCGATCTCCTCCAGCTCGTACGCCTCCAGCACATCCCCCGCGTGGATGTCGTTGTAGTTGGCCAGTCCGATTCCGCAGTCCTGCCCACTCAGGACCTCGCGGACATCGTCCTTGAAGCGGCGCAGGGAGCCGATCTTCCCCTCGTGGACCACCCGCCCGTCGCGCACCAGTCGCACCGAGGCGTCCCGCACGACCTTGCCGTCCACCACGAAGGAGCCGGCGATGGTCCCCACCTTGGAGATGTTGAAGATCTGGCGGACCTCCACGCGCCCCAGCGGCCGCTCAACGTACTGCGGCTCCAGCAGGCCCTCCATGGCCGCCCTGATCTGGTTGATGGCCTCGTAGATGACGGAGTAGAGGCGGACGTCCACCTGCTCCTGCTCCGCCAGCTTCTGGGCCTTCGGCTCGGGCCGGACGCTGAACCCCACGATGATGGCGTTGGACGCCGCCGCTAGCATCACATCGCTTTCCGTGATGGCGCCGACGGAGCTGTGGATCACCTTGAGCGTGACCTGTTCGGTGCCGAGGCGCTCCAGGGAGTCGCGCAGGGGTTCCACCGAGCCCTGGACGTCCCCCTTGAGGATCAAGCGCAGCTCCTTCACCTCACCCCGCTGGATCTGCTGGTGGAGGGCGTCGAGGGTGATGCGCGGCTGGGCCACCATGATCTCCTGGCGATGCTTCTCCTGGCGGGCCAGGGCGATCTGGCGGGCCTTGCGCTCGTCCCCGACCGTCGCGAAGGTATCGCCGGCCAAGGGCACCCCCGAGAGCCCCAGGATCTCCGCCGGCGTGGCGGGGGGAGCCTCCTGCAGCTTCTTGCCCTTGTCGTTGATCATGGCCCGGACCCTGCCGTGGTGCAGGCCGGCGACCACCGCGTCCCCCACCCGCAACATTCCGCTCTGGACCAAGACGGTGGCCACGGGCCCGCGCCCCCTGTCCAGCTCGGCCTCGATCACCAGCCCGCGGGCGGATTTGTCGGGGTTGGCCTTCAGTTCCTGCACCTCGGCCAGGACGAGGAGATTGTCCAGCAGGTTCTGGATCCCCTCGCGCCGTTTGGCCGAGACCGGGACGAAGATCGTCTCACCGCCCCACTCCTCCGGGACCAGGCCGTATTCCGTGAGCTGCTGCTTGATCCGGTTGGGGTCGGCGTTGGGCTTGTCGATCTTGTTGATGGCCACCAGGATGGGGACCTTGGCGTCCTTGGCGTGATTGATGGCCTCCACGGTTTGGGGCATGACCCCGTCGTCGGCCGCCACGACCAAGACCACGATGTCCGTCGCCTGCGCCCCGCGGGCCCGCATGGCCGTGAAGGCCTCGTGTCCCGGCGTGTCCAGAAAGACGACGCGGCTGACGGCGTGGCCCGGGACCTCCACCTCGTACGCGCCGATGTGCTGGGTGATGCCCCCGGCCTCCGTCGCGGTCACGTCGGTGTGGCGGATGGCGTCCAGGAGCGAGGTCTTCCCGTGGTCCACGTGGCCCATCACCGTGACCACCGGCGCCCTCGGTTTGAGCAGCGCGGGATCTTCCACCTCGGCCGGTTCCTCCACCAACTCTTCGGGCGAGGCTCGTTCCACGCTGTAGCCGAACTGCTGCGCCACCTTGGCGATGGTCTCGGGATCAATGGAGGTGTTGATGGTCACCAGGACCCCCAGCTTGATCAATCGCTTGATCACGTCACTGGCGGTTGCGGACATCTTCTCCGCCAGCTCCTTGGGGGTCATCCCCTCGCCGACCTTGAGGACCTTGGGTACCGGGGCCACCGGGGCGACCGCGGGCTCGGCCCTCGCCGGCTTGGCCGGCGGCGCCTCGATCATGGCCGCGCGGGGCTCGGGGGGCAGGGGAAGCTCGGGCTCTATGGGAGGGAAGTACACCGGCGGCGCCGGAGCCTCCAGGGCGCCGATGTCGGGCGCCTGCGCCTCCGCCACCACTGGGCGGGGAGGCTCCACGGCCGGGCGGGGGGGTTCCGGACGCGATTTCAATTCGGGGGCCGGGGCCGGCTTCGGCTTGGGCTCCTTCACCACCGGGGCCCCGGTGATCGGGACGGATCGCTCCCTGGCTCTCGCTACGGGCCGATGCGGCTCCCACCTGGGCGGCGCGGACGGCGGGGCAGAGGGAGCCGGCATCTCCGGGGCGGGCCGCGGGGCCGCGGGCGGCCGCACCGGCCAACGCGGTGCAACGCTCGGCACCTCCGCCACCGGCGCAGGCTCCGTTGGCTTTGGGGGCTCTGCCGGCCTGGGGGCCGCGGTGACCTCCGGGGGCTCGACCGGCGGGGTCTCTGGTGGATGAACCGGCGGCACCGGGGGGGGGGCGAGCGTGGTGGCATGTTCCAGCATGGGCGCATCCAGGGTCACCACCAGCGGCTTCATGCGTGATGTGATTCCCGGCTCGGCCCGCCGGGTCCGAGGCTTGGCCTCCGCCTTGGCCTCACCCTCGGCGGCTGGTCTGGGCCGGGTACGCGGCTTGGGCGGGGCTTGAGTGGCGCCGGCCGTCCCAGCCCGAGGAGCCGTCGCGCTGGTGCGGGTGGGACGTCGCGTCGTCGGCTTGAGCGGGGTTCCCGTCCCCGGACGGATCGTCCGGGCCGGGATCCGAGAGAGCGGCCGGAAGAGGATCTCGTGCGCCGTCTGCTCTTCCACCGAACTGCTGAACGTCGCCGCCTCGATCCCCGCCGCCTGAAGTCGTGCCAGGACTTCCTTCGTGGTCAAGCGGAACTTCGTCGCGAGATCATAGACTCGAACCGTACCCACGCTCACATCTCCTCCAGCCCCGCCGATGGCGGGGTGGCTCCTGCCCCCCTGCTCCCCCACGAACAACCGACCACACCTACCCGGCGATGGCGCCTCGCCGTCGCAGTTCCGCCTCGAAGTTCCTCCGCACCGCCGCCTCGTCGAGCCCCGGCAGCTCCAGGCGGAGGGCCCGGGCAAAGGCCTTGCGATGCCAAGCTTTTCCAAAGCAGAGAAGCGAGGGGCACAGGTACGCGCCCCGTCCCGGCGCCTTCGGCGCTGGGGGCGAGTTCACCAGCATGCCACCCGCCGGATCGATGGTGAGCCGGACCAGCACCCGCTGCTCCTGGATGCCTCGGCAACCCACGCAGGTGCGCAACGCTGGCCGGGCCATCTCAATGCAAAATGGAAAACGGGCAACTGACAACCGAAAACACTGATGTCCGGTTTTCCATTGTCGGTTGTCGGTTTTTCATGGGCATTGCCAGTTGTCCATTGAACACGTTCACTCCGCCTCAGGGGGTGACTTCCTCCGCCTCCACTCCCGCCGGCGCCCCAGGGGTGCGCCCGGCGACGCCGGCATCGGCCAGCGCCTCGCGCACCGCCAGCAGGATCTTTTCCGCGCTCTTGGGGCCAATGCCCTCGATCTCTTGCAACGCCTCGGGAGTCGCCTCCGCCAGCGCCGTCAGCCCGGTGTAGCCCGCGGCCACCAGGCGCATCGCCAGCTTCTCCCCGACGCCCGGCAGGGACGTGAGTTGCTCCGCGGCCGCCCCGTCGTCCGGTGGGGGCGCAACCTCCGGTCGGGACTCACCCGTCATGAGGCTAGACAGGGCGGCCTCCGCCTCGCGCTGGAGTTCCGAGGTGCTCCGGATGTCCACCTTCCACCCCACCAGCTTCGCCGCCAGCCGCGCGTTCTGTCCCCGCCTCCCGATGGCCAGCGAGAGCTGATCGTCCGCCACTACCACCCGGAGCGTCCGCGTCTCGGATTCGGCGCTCACCCGCTGCACCTCCGCCGGGGCCAGAGCGGCCTTGACGAAGGCGGCCGGGTCCTCGCGCCAGGGGATGATGTCGATCTTCTCCCCCTGGAGTTCCCGGACGATGGCCTGAACCCGGGCGCCCCGGTATCCCACGCAGGCACCCACGGGGTCTACGTTTCCGTCCTTGGAGGACACGGCGATCTTGGCGCGCTCACCCGCCTCTCGGGCCGCGGCTCGAACCTCCACGATGCCCTCGTAGATCTCGGGCACCTCCAGCTCGAAGAGGCGCTTCACGAAGCCCGGGTGCGTCCGGGATACGACGATCTGGGACCCTTTGGAGGTCTTCTTCACGTCCAGGATGTAGGCCCGGACCCGGTCCCCGACCCGGAACTCCTCCCGGGGGAGTTGCTCGCGCACCGGGAGGATGGCCTCGGCCTTTCCGATGTTGAGGATGGCGTTGCCCTTGATCACCCGCTGGACCACGCCGTGGACCAGCTCACCCTCCTTCTCCTTGAAGGTCTGGTAGACCGAATCCCGCTCCGCCTCGCGGACCCGCTGGATGATGACCTGTTTGGCCGTCTGGGCGGCGATCCGCCCAAAGCTGTGGGCCGGCACCGGAACCGGGCTTCGCATCTCGTCGCCGATCTGCGCGCCGGGGGTGATCTGCAGGGCTTCCTCCAGGCTGATCTCCACCTTGGGGTTGGCGGCGGCTTCGACGATCTTCTTCACCGCGTACAGCGTGAACTGGCCCAATTTCCCGTCGAAGTCCACCCGGAGATCCAGGGCGGCCTGCGCGGGAGGAAGGCTCTTGCGGGACGCCGACAGGATGGCCGCCCCCACCGCCTCGATGAGGATCCCCTTCTCGATTCCCTTCTCACGCCCGATTTGATCAATGACCTGCATCAGGTCCATACACGCCTCCCGTGGGCTTCCCCGGGCCCGGCCTAGCGGGCCTCGGCTGCGCCTCGCTCGAAGCCCACGTTCCTCCTCTACAGTTCGATCTCCAGCCGCGCCTTGGCGATGAGGCCGCGGGGAATCCGCACCCGCCGGCCTTCGGCCAGATCCAGGAGCACCATCCCATCCTCCAGGCCTGCCAGGCGACCGCGAAAGTTCCGCTGGCCCTCGACGGCTTCGTGGGTCGTGATCCGTACCGCCTTTCCGGCATACCTGAGGAAGTCCGCCTCGCGCGTCAACGGCCGGTCCAGACCGGGGGACGAGACCTCCAGGTGGTATGGATGATCGATGAGATCCTCCACGTCCAGGTGGTCCCCCAGCTCTTCGCTGACCTGCTGACAGTCGCCGAGGGTTACCCCGCCCGCCCGATCCATATACAGGCGGAGGATCCAGCCGCGACCCTCCCGCTGGAACTCCACCTCCACCAGCTCCAGCCCCCGTTCAGCCAGGATCGGCTCCGCGACGGTCCGGATACGCTCCACCACCTCGGGACGACGCTGCCAGGATCCCTGGCCTGCCGGTCGCACCATGCCGACCGACTCCTTGATTGGATTTCGATCTCGCCTCCACCCGGAGGGAGACCGCCCGCACCATTTTTCAGGACGGCGGGACCCGGAAAAACAAAGAGCGGGCAGTCGCCCACTCTTGTCTGACTATACTCCAAGTGCCCCAGAGGCGCAAGGAAAAAATCGCCCCGCCGCAGTCCCGCCCCAGGCGGGATTATTCCTCCTCTTCCTCGACGGGCTGCTTCGCCTCAGCCACAACCTTCTCCTGGATGTGGGCGGGGGCCTCCTCGTAGTGGGAGAACTCCATGCTGTAATCCCCGCGATCGCCGGTGATGGACCGGAGCCGACTGTCGTACTCCAGCATCTCCGCCAGGGGGACATTGGCCTTGACCGCCTGGTTGCGCCCCTTGGCCTCGATGCCCAGAACGCGCCCGCGCTTGCTGTTCAGATCCCCCACGATGTCCCCCATGCAGTCTCCGGGGGCGACCACCTCGACGGTCATGATCGGTTCCAGCAGGGTGGGCTTGGCCTGGGACATTGCCTTGCGGAAGGCCAATCGCCCGGCCAGCTTGAACGCCAGCTCGGAGGAATCCACGGGGTGCGTCGAGCCGTCGTAGAGCGTCACCCTCAGGTCCACCACCGGGTAACCGGCCAGTGGCCCCCGTTCCATCCCCTCCACGATTCCCTTCTCCACGGCCGGGATGTAGTTGCGGGGGATGGCCCCACCCACGACTTGGTTCACGAACTCAAAGCTGCCGCCCCGCGGGACCGGCTCCATGTGGATCCAGCAGTCGCCGAACTGCCCCCGGCCACCGGTCTGCTTCTTGTGCCGCCCCTGGATTTCCCGCGCCCTGGCCTTGATCGTCTCCTTGTACGGAACCCGGGGGGTCTTGAGGGTAACATCCACCCCAAACTTGCGTTTGAGGCGCTCCGCCACAATCTCCACGTGGGCCCGTCCCATCCCTGAGACCACCGTCTCCTTGGTCTGGGGATCGTAGCGGATCTGGATCGTCGGGTCCTCCTCCCGCAGGCGCGTGAAGGCGGTGCTCATCTTGTCCTCGTCCCCTTTGGCTTTCGGCTCCACGGCGAAGGAGATGACGGGGGCGGGGAAGGCGATCTCGGGCAGCCGGATCGGGGCCTTCTCGTCGCACAGGGTATCCCCGGTCCCGGTTTCCTTCAGTTTCACGACGGCCCCCATGTCCCCGGCCCCCAGCGATTCCACGGGGGTCTGCTGCTTGCCCCGCAAGAGGAAGAGCTGGCCCACCCGCTCCTTCACGCCCTTGGTGGCGTTCAGGATCGTGGAATCCGAGGCCATCGTCCCGGCATACACCCGGAACATGGTGACCTTGCCGGCATAAGGGTCCGCCACCGTCTTGAAGACCAGCGCCGCCAGCGGCGCCTCATCCTTCACCTCGCGCGTGACCGCTCCGTTGCCCTTGGGATCCGTTCCGGCCACGACCGGCCGCTCCGTCGGAGACGGGAAGCTCTCCACCACGAGGTCCAGGAGAGGGGACACCGCCATGTTCCTGTTCGGGGCGCCGCACAGGACCGGGAACAGCTTCTGGTCGCGGATCCCCCGCGCCAGGCCTTCCCGCACCTCGGCTTCGGTCAGCTCCCCGCTTTCCAGGTACTTCTCCAGCAGCTTGTCATCCGCCTCGGCCACCGCCTCCACCAGCGCCGCGCGCTGCCCCTCCGCCAGGGTCTTCACCTCGTCGGGGACGTCCCCCTCCGTGGCCTTCCCCGAGCCGTCGGTCGCGAACCGGACCGCCCGCATCCGGACCAGGTCCACCACGCCGCTGAATCCCGCCTCCTGCCCGATGGGAACCTGCACCGGCACGGCTTTGGGGGACAGGTGCTTCTGGACATCCTCCAGGGCGCGGCTGAAGTCGGCACGCTCCCGGTCCATCTTCGAGAGGTAGATGGCCCGGGGCAATTCCTGGGCGGCGGCGTAGCTCCAGACCTTCTCCGTCTGAACCTTCACCCCATCCGGAGCCCCCACCACCACCACGGCGCCGTCCACCACCCGCAGGGCGTTCTTGGCGTCCGTGAGAAACGCCGCGAAGCCCGGCGCGTCCACCAGGTTGAGCTTCCGCCCCTTCCACTCGCACCAGGCCAGGGCGGCGCTGATGCTGATCTTTCGGCGGATCTCGTCCTCGTCGAAGTCCGTAATGGTGGTGCCATCCTCCACCCGGCCCAGGCGGGTCGTGGCCCCGGCGGTGAAGAGCATGGCTTCCGTCAGGGTCGTCTTGCCCGCGCCCCCGTGGGCCACCAGGGCGACGTTTCGAATCTTGGCCGTCTCAGGTCGTTTCATCGTGTGCCTCGTTACTCAGTGGATCGGATTGAAATCAGGCAGCGTCACGCAGGATTGCGGCCGTCGGAGGGGACCGAAACCCAGCCTCGGTTTCCTAACACACTGACCGCATTGCGGGCAAGGAAAAACTCTCCTCGTCCGGAAGAGCGAACCGCCCCGATCGCCATGGACGCAGTCCAATCTCCCTTCAGCACCGCACCCCCGCCCCTCTGCCCCCCTGCTCCTCTGCTCCTCTGCTCTCTCGTCAGAGGTTCTCAAGGACTGCCGCCGTCACCTCTTTCGTCTTCGACCGGCCGCCCAGATCGGGCGTCCGAACTTTCCCCTCCGCCAGGACGGCCGCCACCGCCCTACGGATTTGGGCCGCGGCCCGCTTCGCCCCCAGGAAGTCCAGCATCATGCCGGCCGTGAGGATGGCGGCGATGGGATTGACGATCCCCTTCCCCGCGATGTCCGGGGCCGATCCGTGCACCGGCTCGAACATGGAGGGGAATTTTCGGGTCGGGTTCAGGTTGGCGGCGGGCGCCAGCCCCATCCCCCCCACCACGGCCGCCGAGAGGTCCGTCAGGATATCGCCGAACAGGTTGCTGGCCACCACCACGTCGAAGGTCTCGGGCCGCCGCACGAAGCTCATGCCCGCCGCGTCCACCAGCATGGAGCTGGTCTGCACATCGGGGTAGTCCCGCGCCACCTCCCGAAAGACATCATCCCAGAACACCATGCTGTGGGCCAGGGCATTCGATTTCGTGACCGAGGTCAGGTGCTTGCGCCGGGCGCGGGCCTGCTCGAAGGCGAAGCGGATGATCCGCTCCGTGCCGTGGCGGGTGAAGACGTTGGCCTGGATGGCCACCTCGGCCTCGGTGCCGCGGATCAGACGCCCCCCGACATCGGCGTACTCGCCCTCGGTGTTCTCCCGGATCACCAGCATGTCTATGCTGCCCGGGGCCTTGTTGGCCAGGGGCGTGGGGACGCCCGCGTACAGGACGGCGGGCCGCACGTTCACGTATTGGTCGAAGCTCTGCCGGATGGGGAAAAGCAGCCCGTGGAGCGTCACGTGGTCCGGAACCTTAGGGTCCCCCACCGCCCCCAGGTAGATGGCGTCGAATTTCCGGAGTGTGTCCAGGCCGTCGGCCGGCATCATCCGGCCGTGCTTCTTGTAGTAGGCGCTCCCCCAGCCGAAGGTCGCGAAGCGGAAGCGGAGGCCGCGCTCGCGCCTGGCCAGGGCCTCCAGCACCCTCCGCCCCTCCGCCACCACCTCGATCCCGACCCCGTCACCGGGAATGACTGCGATCGTGAACGTGGGCACGTCTATGCTCCTCGTCTCCCCCCTGTCCCGTTGTCACTTCTGTGGCGAATCCCAAGTCCCTTTACAATGCCGTTCACCCTGAGCCCTTCGACTTCGTTCGCCCTGAGCCAGTCGAAGGGTACAACGCCGCTCAGGGCAGGCCTGTCGAAGGGCCTGTCCTGAGCTTGTCGAAGGGTGCGGAATCCGGGCTCCGTGTAAAGCCATTTCTGAGTTGGTACACTAGCGCCCGGTGTTTTTAGCACGAACGGGCGCGGGTAATCAAGCGCGCGGTCGCATCCCCTCTCATCACCAGTCTGTGACGCGCGGGCTCACCTTCCGGTTGCGCCGCCTGGGCCAGGCTTCTGACGAGAGATTCGACCAGACATTCGCATTGACGCCCGCCGCGCCTCTGTGGTACACGGGAAAGGTGGGATGGTGATCGGTCTTTCCGCCCACGCGGACCTATGTCCACCGACAATCCAGGGAACGGCGTTGCCACCACCTGCGCGAATCGGTGGTCCAGCGTGCCGTCGAGGAAAAGGAAGGAAGTGATGGTGAAAGCCACGGCTAACCGCCCGGTTCAGCGGGGACGGTGGGATGGGCTGCTCAAGGGCGGCGGGATGGAAAAGAACACTCGGAAGCAACGTCCCGGATGACAACCGCACGTAACGCCTTGGAATCTCGGCAGTCTGACGGGGTGAAGCACAGGTGTCTTACGCCGACCCCGAGGCCGATAAGG
>JACQVO010000100.1 GCA_016209725.1 Candidatus Methylomirabilota bacterium
GCGCGAGACCGATGGGCGCCACTACCACTGGCACATCGAGGTGTTGCCGAAGCTCACCCGCGTGGCAGGCTTCGAGTGGGGAAGCGGGTTTTATATCAATCCTACTCCGCCGGAGGAAGCCGCGAAATTCCTGCGGGACGCCAAGGTCTAACCCGGAGAATTCACGAACGGACCCGTGAATTCTCCGGATCAATGACCAATGACCAATCCCGCCATGGCGGGATGACCAATGATCGTTGGGCACCCATCGGGACCCAGCGACTGCGCCTCCGCGCAGTGTCGCTGGGTGCCCGCCCGCCCCGGGCGGTGCGATGGGTCCCGCGGCGCGCCGTCAAGGAGCGTCACGGAGATCCCTTCCCCATTTGGCCATTTGTCCGCCTATGGCGGGTCATTCCCGCGATGATTCGCCAACGAGTTCGCGAATAATCCGGGCTAGGGGAGGATCTTGATGTCGGTCCATGAGTGGTCAGATCAGCGCCTGGAGCAGGTCTGGGACCTCCTTGAGGCCTGGTCCGGCGTCAGCGCCACCCTGGACCTCCCCAGGGTCCTGGAGGTGATCCCTCGTCTGGCCGCCACGGTCCTGGGAGCCCGGACCGCCGTCCTCCGCCTGGCGGACGATGCGGCAGCCGAATTCCGGGTGACCTCCCGCTTCGACGCGGACGGGGGAACGGCCTTCGCCGCCGCCGATGAGCGGCTGGCCGAGGCCGTCCGCCGCGAGGCGGCGCCCGCCACGGTTCCGGACCTCCGGCAGGATGGGCGCTTTGCCACGGCGGTGGGGCGCGAGGCGGCCCCGGCCCTCTGCGTGCCGCTTCTCTGCCAGGGGGTCGTGATCGGAACCCTGGGCCTCTACGGCAAGCGGGCCGACGCCCCCGGAGAGCCGGGGACGTTCGGGGGGCGGGACCTTCGCCTGCTGGTCGCTCTGGGTACGCAGGCGGCCGCCGCGATCGAGAACGCCCGGCTTTTCCATGCGGCCGAACAGCGGGCGAGAGAGCTGGCCGCCCTCGGAGAGATCGGCCAGGCCATCACGGGCCGGCTGGAGCTGCCGGCGGTCCTGGAGGCCGTCGTGGCGGGGGCCATGCGTCTCCTGGGGAGCCAGTTCACCCAGGTCATCCTGTGGGACGAAGCGAGCCAGCGGCTGCGATACGGGGCCGCCCTGGGTCCCGAGGCCGAGCGGGTCGGGCATCAGATGCTGGAGCTGGGTCGGGGCATCAACGGGACGGTGGCGCTCACCCGGCAACCCATGATCCTGGATGATTACCAGGCGTCGCCCTACGCCCTGCCGGAGTTCCCCGATGTCTTGGCGACCATCACCACCCCCGTCCTGTTCGGGGAGCGGCTGCTGGGGGTCCTCCACTCCCATACCACCCAACCCGGCAAGCGCTTCGCGCGCGACGATCTCCGCCTGCTGCAGATGCTCGCCACCCAGGCGGCCATCGCCATCGAGAACGCCCGCCTCTTCGAGGAGGCCCGCGTGCGCAGCGCCCGGCTGAATGCCCTGAGCGAGCTCAGCCGGACGGTGACCAGTTCCCTGGACCTCCAGCGGGTCTTCGACTACGTGGTGCGGGCCGCCGTGGACCTTCTGGCCCTGGCCCTGGCCCGGGTGTACGTCTGGCAGGAGACGGCCGGCCTGTTGCGTCTGCAGGCGAGTGCCGGGGCCGCGGACCTCCTCCCGTATCCGCGGGAGACGTTCCGGCCCGGCGAGGGCGTGGTGGGGACCGTCTTCAGCTCACGGGGGGTGATGACGGTCTCCGATGCCGGCACCGACCATCGCTACTCCGAGCAGGCCTGGGCCCGGGAGGTCGGGGTGAAGAATGTGGCGGTCATCCCGCTCCTGTCGGGGGAACAGGCGGTGGGCGTCCTGAGCGTGTCGCGGCGCGCGGGCCGATCCTTTGACGCGGACGAGATCGGTCTGCTCACCTCCTTCGCCCAGCACGCCGCCATCGCCATCGAGAACGCCCGGCTGTTCCATGAGAGCGAGCGGCTGGCCCAGGACAACCTGCTGCGGCTCCGGGAGATCTCGATCCTGAACGAAATCGGGATGGCCATGCAGGGGACGATGCACCTGGACGCCCTCCTCCAGGTGATCCTGACGGGCGTCACCTTCGGCGGGGGCCTGGGGTTCAACCGGGCGGTGCTCCTCCTGGTGGACGAGGCGCGGCGCGTCCTGGAGGGCCGCATGGGGGTGGGTCCCGGTTCCGGCGAGGAAGCGGCCCGGATCTGGAAGGGGCTGGAGACGACGACCCGGTCCCTGCGCGAGGTCATCGCCGACCGGGCGGCCCACTGGCGCGAGGGGGCGGACGCCGCCTTCGATCAGTGTGCGCGGGGCCTGGTGGTCCCCCTCCGCCGGGATGCGGGTGTGCTGGCCCTGGCGGCCCTGGAGGCCCGGCCGTTCCGCATCGGTGACGCGCGGCGCGACCCCCGGGTCCGCCCGGAGTGGGAGGGCCGGCTGGAGGTGGACGAATTCGCGTGTGTCCCCCTGGTGGCGAAGGGCAAGGTGGTGGGCGTGATCGCCGTGGACAACAAGTTCAACAGAAGGCCGATCAGCGACGAGGACCTGGAGTTGCTCTCCGTCTTCGCCACGCAGGCGGGACTGGCGGTGGAGAGCGCCCAGGTGTACACCCGCCTGGAGGAGGCCCACCGGGAAATCCAGCGAAGCCACCATCAGCTTCTCCACCAGGAGCGCCTGGCCGCCCTGGGCGAGATGGCGGCGCATGTGGTCCACGAAATCCGCAACCCGCTGGTCTCCATCGGCGGCTTCGCCCGGCGGCTGGCCCGGCGCCTGCTCGGCCGGGAGCCGGAGGGCCAGTACGCCCAGATCATCGCCCGCGAAGTGGACCGGCTGGAGCGGATCGTGCGGGACGTCCAGGGGATGTCGCGGGACGTTCGCCCGGTCCTCGTGGAGACCGACGTGCACATCCTGCTGCAGGACTGCCTGGTCCTGTTCGCGGAGCGGATCAGCCAGCAGCGGATTGACCTTCGGATGGATCTGGCGGAGCGGCCGCCTAGCTTCCCCCTGGATCCGGCCCAGCTCAAGCAGGCCATCGTGAACCTGGTGGCCAACGCCATGGAGGCGATGGCGGGTGGCGGGACCCTCACCATCACCACGCGCGTTGTCCGGGCCAACGCAAGTCAAACGGTCGATTGGTCGAATGGTCAACTGGGCAGAACAGAGGCCGCCAACGCGGCCGACGGCTCGACCACTCGACACATCGACGATTCGACTCATCGACATGCTCTCGATGAGTGGGCGGTGCTCGGTGTGGGCGACACCGGCGGCGGGATCCCGCAGGAGATCCTGGAAGAAATCTTCAATCCGTTCTTCACCACCAAGGAGGCGGGAACGGGCCTGGGCCTCGCGCTGGTCCGCCGGATCGCCCGCGCCCACGGGGGGCGGGTGGAGGTGGACAACCAGCCCGGCAAGGGGGTCGCATTCCGGCTCTGGCTGCCGATGGAGCACGCCACCCACGGGGAAGCCGTGGCAGCCTGAGGTTCGGGCGGGTGGACGACCGCGGGGCGACCCGGCTGGAGATCATATCGAGCGGAGGGGACTTCATGAAAATCATCCTGGTGGTAGATGACGAGGAGGCCATCCGGTTCCTGTACCAGGAGGAATTGGGGGAGGCCGGCTATCATGTCGAGGTTGCCTCGGACGGTCAGGAGGCGCTGCGCATGGTGCAACAGCGACGACCCGACCTCATGACCGTCGATATCAGGATGCCGGGGATGGACGGGATCGAACTGGTGAGGCGCGTGCGGGAGATCCACCGCGACCTGCCGATCATCATCTGCACCGCCTACGATGACTTCAAGTACGACTTCGGGACGTGGGCCAGTGACGCCTACATCACCAAGTCTGCTGACCTCGAAAAGTTGAAGGGAAAGATCCGCGAGCTTCTGGGTGAAAGGTAATCTGGTGAAAAAACCAGCAGAACGATGCGCGGGTGCCTATGGAGGCGGCAGGCGCCTTCTGATCCTTTGCGATCGGGCGGCGTGGGCAATCGCCCAAACGCTGTCGCGGCAAGCAGTTGGGCGATGGAAGCCGCTGGCCCCTCGGGGGGGCTTTGCTGGCATAGGGTTTGCTTTATGAGGTCGCGGCGTACAGGGCGTACACGTCGGGAGGAGACACATGAAGAAGATCGAAGCCATCATCAAGCCCTTCAAGCTGGACGAAGTGAAGAACGCCCTGGCCGAGGTCGGCATCCAGGGAATCACGGTGAGCGAGGTGAAGGGCTTCGGCCGGCAGAAGGGCCACACGGAACTGTACCGGGGTGCCGAGTACACCATTGATTTCCTGCCCAAGGTGAAGATCGAGATCGTGGTCCCGGACGGCAAGTGCGACAAGGTGGTGGAGACCATCCAGGCCTCGGCCAAGACCGGGAGGATCGGGGACGGCAAGATCTTCATCCTGCCGTGTGAGGAGGTCATCCGCATCCGCACGGGGGAGCGCGGCGAAGCGGCCATCTAGGATCGGGCCCGAGGGCCGGCATCCCTCGGTCATGCCTGAGCGATCAGCGATGTTCCGGGACCCCGGCCTGTGGCCGCAGGCCGCAGGCCTCTAGCGGGAGGAGTGAGGGATCATGACGCCGAAAGAGGTCGTGAAGTTCGCCAAGGAGCAGGGCTCGCGGATGGTGGACCTCAAGTTCATGGACTTCCCGGGGATGTGGCAGCACTTCACGGTGCCCATCGCCCAGCTCGAGGAGGCCTCCTTCGAGGAAGGGTTCGGCTTCGACGGCAGCTCGATCCGCGGGTGGCAGGCGATCCATGCCAGCGACATGCTGGTGATTCCGGACGCGACGACGGCGGTCATGGACCCCTTTACCGAGATCCCGACCCTCAGCCTCATCTGCAATATCGTGGATCCCATCACCAAGGAGAAGTACAGCCGTGATCCCCGCAACATCTCCCAGAAGGCCGAGGACTATCTGAAGTCCACCGGGATCGCCGACAAGGCCTACTTCGGGCCCGAGGCGGAATTCTTCATCTTCGACGACATCCGCTATGACTTCCGGGAGAACTGCGGCTACTACTACATCAACTCGGTGGAGGGGCAGTGGAACACCGGGGCCGAGGAGAAGCCCAACCTGGGTTACAAGGCCCGCTACAAGGAGGGCTACTTCCCGGTGCCGCCCACCGACAGCATGATGGACATCCGCACGGAGATGGTCCTGACGATGGAGAAGGTTGGAATCGCCGTGGAGGCCCAGCATCACGAGGTGGCCACGGCCGGCCAGGCCGAGATCGACATGCGGTTCAATACCCTGACGAAGATCGCCGACAGCCTCATGTGGTACAAGTACATCCTCAAGAACGTGGCGCGGAAGCACGGGAAGACCGTCACCCTCATGCCCAAACCGTTGTTCAACGACAACGGCTCGGGTATGCACACGCACCAGAGCCTGTGGAAGGGCGGGCAGCCGCTCTTCGCCGGGAACGGCTACGCCGGGCTCTCAGATCTGGCCCTCTGGTACATCGGCGGGATCCTCAAGCACGCCCCGGCCCTGTGCGCCCTGGTGGCGCCCACGACCAACTCCTACAAGCGGCTGGTGCCCGGCTTCGAGGCTCCGGTCAATCTGGCCTATTCGAGCCGGAACCGCAGCGCCGGGATCCGCATCCCCATGTACTCCCCGAGCCCGAAGGCCAAGCGGATCGAGGTGCGCTTCCCCGATTGCAGTTGCAACGGGTATCTGGCCTTCTCGGCCATGCTGATGGCCGGCCTGGACGGCATCCAGAACAAGATCGACCCCGGCTCGCCGCTGGACAAGGACATCTACGAGCTGGGGCCGGAGGAGCTGAAGGAAGTCCCGTCAGTGCCTGGCTCGCTGGACGCGGCCCTCGCGGCGCTGGAAAACGACCACGAGTTCATGCTCAAGGGGGATGTGTTCACCCAGGATGCCGTGGAGACCTGGATCGACTACAAGCGGAAGCGAGAGGTGGACCCGGTGCGCCTCCGCCC
>JACQVO010000093.1 GCA_016209725.1 Candidatus Methylomirabilota bacterium
ATGGCATCTCCCTCCGTCGTATCTTCCGCCCCATCAGATCCTCGGCGACAGCCCGGGGATTCGATTCGAGGGCGCGCCTCTCACTTGGCCCTTTGCCGTCTGGACCTCGGGAAGGGGGGTCAGGCGCGGGACCAGGTGCCGATAGATCCGGGTCAGGGCCAGGAGGAATGTCAGGCCGGCCAGGGCCAGGATGATGGTGCCCGCCTGGACGAGGAGGCGGGATTCGAGAATCAGGCCCGCTACGGTCGCCAGGATGCCTGCGTGGAGGAGCCAGAATTCCATCCGGGGAAACAGCTCGCCAAGGAACTGGGTCGCGGACGGCACGGGTCGTAGCCCCACGAGGTCGCTGTAGCGGTGGTGCCAGACCAGAAAGGGAAGGATCTTGTACATCATCCCGACGATCATGACGGAGACCCAACCCAGGAGGGCCAGGACCCCATAGCCAAAGGCCATCCGGGCGCCGAATTCTTCACCCGGGACCCAACCGGATGCGAGCCAGAGCCCCGCCACGGTGGCCAGCGGCAGGTAGGCCATCGCGCTCAGGGCATGCCGCAGCCCCCAGTCCAGCCGGGGTCGCCGGCGCGTCCGCAGGACCTCGCGCATCTTCCAGAGGAACAGGCCCACCCCGGCTGCGATCAGCAGGGCGAAGAGAAGGACCCACCCACTCTGTAGCAGGAGCGCCCAGAACAGGCCCATCAGTCCGAGGTTCAACAGCCAGAACTGCCAGCGGGCCAGACGCTCTTCCTGGAGTTCACCCAGGCTGAACATCGGGATGAGCTTGTAGCTCGCGCCGAAGATCATCATGGTGACCCAGCCGATGCCGGCCAGGTGGGCGTGAGCATGGATCGTGCGCAGGACCTGGCCGCCCAGGAAGCCGTAGATCTTGTCCAGCGCCATCAGGTTCCCCATGACCGCGGTGGCGCCCAGGTAGGCGAGGGCGGCCGCGACGTGTCGCGCCACGATATCCCAGCGGGCGAGCTGCCAGAGGGTTCGGCCCATGTTGATCAGGAAGAGGATCACGCCGATCAAGACGAAGGCGGCGCCGAAGGCCATTCCCGGGTGGCGGCCAGTCCAGAAGTGTCCCACCATCGCCGTCACGCCGATGAGCATGATCCAGAACTGCCAGCGGGCCATGCGCTCGCTGTGTAGAGTGGTCTCCAGGGCGACCGGCACCAACTGGAACGACGCCCCCATGATGGTCATGGTGATCCAGCCCAGGGTGAGCAGGTGGGTGAGGGCGAGGTCATGCCCCTGGTAATAGAAGTCCAGGAGGTCACTGGCCTGAAGTGGCGCCCAGAGAAGCGCCGCGATGAACGCGCCCTGCGCGGCCATGAAATAGCGCAGCGGCACCCAGAGGGACGGCTGCCGGGCGGGAGCGCTATTTCCAGATGCGGGTTTCGAACCAGCCACTGCCCGTCTCCTCGGTAGCGTATGTGAAGCCCCGCTCCTCGAGCTTCGGGTACAGCAACATGGGCCGCCGATCCGTGATTGCCAGGATCTGTCCACCCGCCCCGATCCCGGGCAGGGCCTCCAGGATCTTGGCCATGGGCTGCGGCGGCTCCAGGCCGCGCGCGTCAACGATCAGGACGCCATCGGCGCTCGCCCCCGTGGAGTCCCCAGTGGCACCCGCGGGGCGGTAAAAGGTGATCCACCATTCCTCCGGGCCGCGACGCTCGATCCAGTGCGAAAAACCGCGCTGCTCCAAGACATCGTAGAGGGGCACCGGCTCGAAGATGTTACAGAGCTGAAGGACCTGGTCGGTCCGGAGGGCCGCCACAGCCTTCATGATCCGGTGATAGGGTTCTTCACCGGCCCGCACCTCTTCCCGCACATCCAGGATCACGCGCCGTTTCTCGGGGAGATTCCGGATCTCATCGGGCGCGGGTGTGTTCATGGGTTGGGATGCAGGGGTGGACCCACCCAGGTCTGACGGCACAGGCCCCCGGATGGCCCGATAGATCGCGGCCAGCATCTCATTGGGATCCACCTGCGCGGTCCGGGCGGCCTTCTCGATCGTGACCAGAGGGGTCATCAACTTCCGCAGGGTCGGCCGCCGCAACAGCTCGAAGTGTTTGTTGTAGCGGGCCAAGACCTCGATCATTTCCGGATAGGCCTTGAGCAGCTCGGAGATCTTGGTCGCACGGGTTGGTCTGAGGCCCGTTCCAGGACCGGCCGTCCTGCCAGTTCCCATTGCTGTCGCCCCCCCTTTTTTGACAGTCACCCGGCTACGACCACCTCGAACGGACAGGCGATCGCGAGGACCGGGCAAATGGCCTCGCAGTCGGTGCAATAGTCGCAATCGTCCGCCCGCACCATGACGGCCCTGAGTTCCTGGATGGCCAAAGCGTTCACGTGGCAGACACCCACGCAGTCGCCGCAGCCGGTGCATAGGTCGCTATCGATCCGGGGAAGAATCAAGGTGGCATCCATGTTCGGTGTCTCCGTCCCGGGATCCATTGCCAGTGTCGCCCGGAGGTTACCCCATAGATTCGTGCAAGTCTGCGACTTTAGTCTCGGCGGGACCCAAGGGAAGTCTCACAGGTTCAATGAAAAATCTGTGATAGTGTATGCTGTATTTTCAATATGTTGCAGTCTATATCGAAGGAAATGGTTCAAGCATTCGAGTCCAGAATAAAGATGAACTTTGGGGCCCTTATCAGGCCAGGCGGCCTGGTGGGACAGATGAGAGGAAGGGCGTGCGGAGACGAACGGAGTGTGGGGGACGAGGCGACTCTGTGCGTGGACTTCGTGTCTTTGCTGTTACAGCATCCGGGTCAGGGCCGCGCGGCTCACAATGACGACCCGGTGGCGATCGAGCCTGATGGCCCCCGCTTTTTCCAGGGCCTTGAAGGCGCGGCCGATCATCTCCCGGGTCGTTCCCACGACAGAGGCCATCTCCTGTTGGGTGAATCGCTGCCTCAATACGAGCCCGCCTTTACCGTCGTCTTCTGCGATCTCGAGAAGCAGCTTGGCCACACGGCTCGTCACGCTGCGAAAGGATAGATCCTCGACTTTGCGGGTGAAGAAGCGAAGCTTCCCTGCGAACGCCTTGAGGAAGCCGAGGGCGATCGCCGGGTGTTCCTCGACCAGACGCCGCATGTCCCTCCGCCGGATGCCCCAGAGAGCCGACGGCTCCGCAGCCTGGGCGTTGGCGGGGTTCGCCCCGTCGTCGAAAACCGGGACCTCGTTGAAGCAGTCGCCGGTCCCCGCGATCCGAAGAACCTGCTCGCGCCCGTCGGGGGAAAGCTTGAAAATCCTCACCTGCCCGGAGCGGACCACGTACATGGCCTGAGCCGGTTCCCCCTCGGCGAAGAGGACCTGCCCCTTCTCCAGCCGCACCTCGAAGACGCTGGCGCGGATCCGGTCCAGCGCCGGGCCGTCGAGGTCCTGGAAGTACGGGATGGATTTCAGTTGCTCTGTTGATATGGCCATTTCTTGGACGATCGGACGTTAGAGGTCGCGAGCCACGCTATTCTAGAAGGGCGGGCCAGCCAGGTCAATCGTTGGTGAGACGGGGGTGGATGCGGAGGCCGTCCCCCGCCGCCACCGCGGAGACCAAAACCCTGCAGGTCTGTTACGTTCCCGTCCTACAGTTCACGAGGGAGGGCCGGTGGTGGAGAGGAATCCCACCACCCGCCGGCCAGTTGGCATACCTGCCGCTGCTATAGGCCGTTATCGAGCAGTAGGAGAAGGGGATGGAGCAGGTGCACTGGGTGCAGGAGAGGGCAGGACGGGCGGAGGGGGAACCTGAACAACGACTTGGTGGAGTAAGCGAGCTACGCAGTCTGTCGGAGTGAGGCTATTCTCAAAGAGTTTTACAGCCGGGTTGATCTGAAACGTGTGGTCAACCGCGCAATAAAGTTCCCAGATGGCATCCTCAAGTTCCTGGCTTATTGTGTTTACGCGAGCGATCTTCGCGTCTGCGAGTCGGGGATCATTTAAGCCACTGCTTTGCCAGTGCCTCGGCCCGCCTGATCGCGATTTCGCATTCTACTAACCGCGAAGGATGCGATAGGGTCGCAACCCAGCCAGGCAATACTGCTGGATTTGCGTTCACTTCGCGGGTGGGCCCTTTCGTATTGCTCCTTGAGAGCATACGCCGGGGAGAACATTACTACCCCGTTGGGGAGGACCACCGGCATCTGTGGATCAATCGGGCCAAGTTCAGCCGCCGGGGTCATCAGAACTTGGTTGCCTGAGAGGACAAGCATCGTGGCCGCGCTCTTCGCGAAGAACGGGACGATGAATCCAATGTGGGCGAAGCGTTCTCGAAGCAACTCTACGATGGATGCAGCCGCGTCAGGAAGCCCTCCTGGACTATGGATGAAAATGTCGAGGTCACTCACACCGATCCTGGCTGTGACCTCTTGGAAGCCCAACTTATCGGAAGGTTAGATCATCAGGAGGATATCGGGAACGGACTTGCCGGGTGTGGTGCAGGCTGTTGCATAAATGACAAAGGGACGGCCGGTGAGGGCAGTCACGGCGGCAATCTTCTGCCGCCGAATCACATCAACCGTGTTTGCTCCGTGGGCGGCAAAGCTCTGGTTTACTTCTCCCAGGACCTTCGCCCACGGAGTAGACATCTCTTGCTCTTACTGCGAGGCAGTTGGAGGAGGGGCTGCAGCAGTTGACCCACCACCATACACGCGGGGCATCTGAAGGAAGGCTCTCATTGCCTCCTCATATTTTGACACCGAGGTTGCCCACGCCTCCATTACGCGCTGCACCTCTGGATTTCGGTCAAGAAACTCCTTCACCCTCTCGTCTGAGGTACTCATCTCTGTCCTCCTCTGGCAAAAGAGGTGATGAGAATTGATAGCATGGCGCAGGCAGGGGGGCGGTATCAAGCCAGAACTGTGGGAACTGGTGAGGGAGAAGGGTATCCGGGGGTCGGACTGGCCGACCGCTTGGGGGGAGGGGGCGACAACAGGGCGGGCGCGGACGGGCGACGCCGGTCGGCAGGGTCAGGCGATCGGGCTACGCTGCCGATCGGCGCGGCGCCGCCGGCCAGTGCATGAAGGAGGGGCAGAGTTCGAGCTTCGTTCCGTCGGTATTCTTGTTGTATTCTTCCACCAGAGCCTCCGCCTCGCGGAGGCGCGTGGAGTCCCACAGCTCGAGCCGGAAGCCCATGTTATCGGAGAACTCGCCGACGGTCATCCATCCGATGCGGAGGCCCAGAAGCTTCTGGGGCGCCGCAATGCGCCGGGGCAGCGTCGAAGGGATATACTTGCCTTTAGAGAAGCTCCAGGTAATCTTCGACGTGAACTCCGGCCCGAAGTGCCTCTTGACTATCTCTTCGACAAGATCGACCTTAATCCCAGCGGCTTTCCTCAGCTCGGCCATCCCCTCCCCTTTCTGTGATTCAGATCGCGGACCTCTCAGGCGCTCCATCCCCGCAAGGCACCCGTGGCGCCGCACGGCCCGGCAGGGGCCGTCCAGGATGCCGCCACCACTTTCTACCCTAAACGGCCGACGTCTGCAAGGAGATGCTTCCTGGAGGGACCGCTGATCGGACATTCTCCCGTGGGTTCGGAGGCTCCATCCGGGTCGGCCCCCGAGAGCCTCCGCGTTGCCCCGGCGACTGGGAAAGGCGGTGAGCTGACCGATGGATGTCGTGGCGATCACACGGGTAAATGTGGGACGCGTGTCCCGCTGGCGGGGTGAGCGGAGCGCGACCCATATGTATCTGCAGGCCATGATAGGTGGCGCGTGGTGTCAGGTTGTCGTGACGAGAAGCGACCCTGCCTGCCTTCCCCCGCGAAGTCTTCGCACGAAGATCGGAGAATTCACCTGGCGCCCGGGCAGGCGAATCCGCGCAGAAGAGGAGGCCCCGGGGGACTAAGGCCCCGGGCATACGCGACAGCGACAGCGATTTCCGACAGCTATACAGAACACGTTCCCTGTCGCTGTCCCTGTCGCTGTCGGCCTTCTTTGTCCTCGTCGGGCAGATCGCACTGGTCAGGGTGGCCTGACATCTCGTTACCCTGCGTTGACCCCCGGAGACTCCGCAGCATATACTCCTCTGGATTTGTCGACGAGCCTGGACGGCAGCACCCCGACCCTCGGGCCAGTGCATGCGACGGGTTCACCACCTTTACCGCGCGGGAGGCCTCCTGCCATGAAAGCCTTGGTCCACACCGCCCCGATGCAGTTCGACCTCCGAGATGTCGCCCAGCCCCAGCCTGCGGAGGATGAAGTCCTGGTCCGGGTGAAGGCCTGCGGCATCTGCGGGTCCGACGTGCACGGCTACACCGGTTCTACCGGCCGTCGTATCCCGCCCCTCATCATGGGCCACGAGGCGGCCGGCATCGTCGAGGGAGTGGGCCGGAGCGCTCGCGACGTCGCCGTGGGCGATCGGATCACCTTTGACTCCACCGTGTACTGCAACCAATGCCCGGCGTGCCGGCAGGGTCGCATGAATCTGTGCCAGGATCGGAAGGTGTTGGGCGTCTCCACGCCCGTGTTCCGCAGGGACGGGGCCATGGCGGAGTACGTGGTCGTGCCCTGGTGGATCATCCACCGGTTGCCTGACGCCGTTTCCTTCGAGGAGGCGGCCCTGATCGAGCCGGCTGCGGTGAGCCTGCACGCGGCCCGGATCACGCCGATCGAGGTCAACGATGTGGTGGCCGTGGTGGGGGCGGGACAGATCGGGCTCTTCGCCATGCAGGCGGCGCGGGTCAAAGGGGCCGGGATCATCGTCGTCCTGGACGTGAAGGAAGAGCGACTGGCCCTGGCGCGGCAGCTCGGCGCGGACGTGACCATCAATTCCGGGACGGGGGACGTGGCGGCCGAGATGCGGCGCGCCGTGGGGCGCCCGGATGCCGATGCCGTGCTGGAGGCGGTCGGCGTCGAGGCCACGGTGCGCCTGGCCATGGATCTCACGAAGCTGGGGGGCAACCTGACTCTCATCGGCAATGTCACACCGAGGATCCAGGTGAACCTGCAGGACATCGTCTCGCGCGAGCTGACCATCCGAGGCTCTTGTGCCATCGCGGGGGAGTACCGGGCCTGCCTCGACCTGATGGCGGCTGGCCGGATCCGAGCGAAACCGCTGATCAGCCGGATCGTCCCCCTGGCCGACGGGCAGGCGGCCTTCGATGCCCTCCACCATGGCGAGCCGGGTTTGATGAAGATCGTCCTTCAACCATAAAGCCGACAGGGACAGCGACAGCGGGACGATCTGCCCATCCCCCCTGTCTCTCTCCCTGTCTCTGTCGATCTCTTCAGGAGGCAAGGATGGCGGGAGAGTTTGATCTGAGTGGGAAGGTGGCCATCGTGACGGGGGCCAGTCGGGGCCTCGGCCAATACTTTTCGCGGGCCCTGGCCCGGGCCGGCGCGGATGTCGTCATCACCAGCCGGACGCTGGAGTCGCTGGCACAGACGCAGGCCGACATCGAGGCCATGGGGCGGACGGCCGTGCCCTGTGTCCTGGATGTCCGCAGGCTGGAGACGATCCAGCCCATGGTGGATCAGGCGATGGTCCGGTTCGGCAGGATTGATATCCTCGTCAACAACGCCGGCTGCAACGTCCGGAAACCGAGCGTGGATGTCACGCCGGACGACTGGGCTTTTGTGGTGGACACCATCCTCCGGGGGACCTTCTTCGTGACCACGGCGGTGGTCCGGACGTCCATGCTCCCCCGGAAAACGGGGCGCATCGTCAGCGTCGGCTCCGGGACATCACTCTTCGGAATGCCGGGTATCGTCCCGTACTGCGCCAGCCGGGGGGGGATCACCCAGATGACCAAGGCGCTGGCGGCGGAGTGGGCGCCCCACGGGATCACGGTGAACGTCCTGGCGCCAGGCTGGTTTCGGACCGCCCAGAACGACATCCTCTTCCAGAACCCGGAATGGGTGGCCTATGTGACGGACAAGATCCCTGCCGGCCGCACGGGGTTGCCCAACGACATGGACGGGGCCGTCGTCTTCCTGGCGTCGGATGCGTCTCTGTACGTGACGGGTCAGTTGCTCTTCGTGGACGGCGGATTCACCATCGGCGCGATGAGCGCGATGCCGGCCAAGCGCTGAGCCATTCGACGTTGGGACCCATAGCGGCCTGTCCTGTTTTCGAACGGGTGGATTTCCAGCGGGGTGCCAGGGGGCCGGCGCGGCGAGACGTGATTCTGCTTGACAATCCTCCCTGAGGCGCGGCATGCTGCCTGCGCCCGATCCGGGGGTTTCCGAGGGCCTGACGCGCCCGGCGCCATGGGCGGCCAGTGCCACCTCCGAGAACAACCTCCTTCCGGCTAGGAGTGGATGTTGCCGGCCCCGCGGCCCCGAGCGGAAGCGGGAGTGCCATGACGAGCAGCCGAGAGGGCAAGACGGAGACCATGGCGATCCCCCTCTGGCAGGCGATCCGCGACCGCGACGGGCGTGGACACCACCCTGGCACACGGGGGTCCGAAGTGGCCGCCCGGGAAGGCGGACGGTGACACGGGCTCCCGGGAATTCCCATAGTCCGCGCGTGACCGCAAACTTGCCCCGGTGGCTCAACTGGGCCCAGGATTCGGAGCACGCGCGCCGCGTGACCATCCTTTCACGAACCCCAATCTTCGCCGGCCTCCCCCGTCGTCTCCTCGGCCGATTGGCAGTGCAGCTCTTCGAGAAGCGATACGCGCCCGGCGAGGTCATCTTCCACGAGGGCGATCCCGGGAAGGGTCTGTTCGTCGTCCTGGACGGCGAAGTGGACATCCTCCGGGAGACGAAAGAGGGCGAGCAGCGGATCGCCTCTTTCGGCCCCAGCAGCGCCTTCGGTGAGCTGGCCCTCATCGATGACCTGCCACGCTCGGCGACGGCCCGGGCCAGCGCGCCCTCGCGCTTGCTCATCCTTTACCGGAGCCACTTCGAGACGCTGGTGGCCGGCGACAAAGGGATCGCTCTCGTCGTCATGCAAAACCTCCTCCGCACGCTGGCCGGCTACGTGCGGGCAACGAGCGCCGCGCGCCCGAGCCGGTCCGAGGCCCCCGTGCCCGCCTCGGCCGGCGGCGGGATCCCGGACGCGCCGTCCGGCCGGTGAGCGAAGCCCGCTCCGCCCCCGAGCCCGAGTCGGGGTCGGCGCCCGCGAGCAGGAGCTCCAGCCGGTTCCTGCCGTGGGTCCTCGGTGCGGCCGCGGTTGTCGTGGGCTACCTCTTCCGGGGCCAACTCCTGTCGGCGCTCCTCGGGGCCCTCCTCGCCTACCTCCTCAACCCGCTGGTGACCTGGGCACAGGGCATCGGCATCCGGCGGAGCGTCGCCGTCGTTGGCCTCTACGCGGGTGTCGGCGTCATCGTGGTCGGCAGCGCGATGCTCCTCGTGCCGCGCTACCGGGCCGAGGTCATGGGCCTCGCCTCGGGTTTGCCGTCCCTGACGGCGACGCTCGAGTCGGGCGTTGATCGGGCCACCGTCGAGATCGGGACGGCCTACCCCGCCCTCAAGCGCTTCCTTCCGACCCAGAAGAAAGAGGGGTGGATCGAAAAGCTCATCCAGGAGCGCATGGGCGGGGTCGCCGACCTGGCCGGGCACGCGGGGGCCATCGTGCTCGACGTGATCCTCGTTCCCCTCTTCGCCTTCTTCCTCCTGCGCGACGGCGGGCGGATCATCGGATTCCTGATCGATCGCCTCCACCCGGCCCACATCGAGACCTCCGTCGCCGTCTGGTGCGAGATCGACCGGATCATCGGCCGCTACCTCCGGGGCCTGGCCCTGGAGTCTCTCGTCATCGGCGTCATGGCCACGGTCGGCCTCTGGACCATCGGCGCCCCGCTGCCCCTGCTCCTCGGCGCCTTCACGGCCCTGGTCAACCCGCTTCCCTACCTGGGGGCGATCCTTTCCGTGACCACCGCCGGCATCGTCTCGCTGGCCTACGGGCAGAGTCTGGGGACGGTCGGCTGGATCCTCGCCCTCTACGTTCTGATCCGCCTCTTTGACGACGCTGTCGTCGTCGGCGTGACCATCGGCCGGAGCGTCCACCTCCATCCGATGCTGGTGCTGGCCTCGATCCTCGCCGGCGAGAACGCC
>JACQVO010000089.1 GCA_016209725.1 Candidatus Methylomirabilota bacterium
CGGTCGCGGACGCACGACCAGATGGTGCAGGCAGCGCGCAGCGGGCGGCAGAACATCGCGGAGGGCAGCCGTGCCTCCGCCACGTCGAGCCAGACGGAGCTCCGGCTGGTGGGCGTCGCCCGCGCCAGCCTGGACGAGTTGCTGCTGGACTACGAGGATTTCCTGCGCCAGCGTAGACTGCCCCAGTGGGGGAAAGACAACCCGCAGGCGCTAGCGATACGGGCCTTGGGGAAGGTGCATCCGACCGATCGGTCCGACTCAGCCGCCTATGCCCCCTGGCTGGAGCACGCCGACCCGGCGGTGGCGGCCAACGCCTTAATCTGTCTGATCCACCAAGCTAACTACCTGCTCGACCGACAGTTGCGGGGATTGGAACAGCAGTTTGTGCGGGAAGGCGGCTACAGCGAACGCCTACACGCCGCCCGCCTGGAGGCGCGCGCGCTTCAGCGCAGCGGAAGGAAGGCAGTTGCGTCCGATCGGTCGGATCAGTCGGATCCGACGGATCGGTCTGATTGGCCCGCCGCCCCGCCCAACTGCCCGGTCTGCGGCGCGTCGATGGTACTGCGGACCGCCCGGAAGGGCGCGCACGCCGGTTCGCGGTTCTGGGGTTGTTCCGCCTATCCCGCCTGCAAAGGCACGCGCCTGGCGGAAGGAGCGTCTCATGAGCTTTGAGCCCCTATTCCGCATCACCAACCGGATGACGGCGGGGTTGACGCGGATCGAGCGGGCGCGCGGGTTCTTGGAGGCGGCGCGGCTGTCCGAGGACTGGCTGGCGACAATGCGGTCGCGGGCGCTGCTGCTGGAAGCCCATCATACGACACACATCGAGGGCACACGGCTCACGCTGGAGCAGGCCGAACGGCTGATGTCCGGCGAGACGGTGGCGGGAACCGATCCTGACGATGCGAGGGAACTGCTGAACTACCGCGATGCCTTTGAGTTCGTGAGCGCCTATCTAAACGATGGCGGCCCGATGACCGAGGGTTTGATCCGCGAGATCCACAGGCGGCTGGTGGCCGGCGTGCGGGGCGGCTCGGCGGCGCCTGGCGAGTACCGGCGAGTGCAGAATTACGTGGTCAATTCCGTCACGGGAGAAGTGATCTATACGCCGCCCCCGCCGCACGAAGTCCCGCCACTGATGGCGGAACTGGTGGTGTGGCTGAACACCGTTGCCGAGGTGCACCCGGTGCTGGTCAGCGGTATCGCCCAGTTTCAGTTGGTGCACATCCATCCCTTTGTGGACGGCAATGGCCGGACCTCGCGACTCCTGTCCACGCTGTGCCTGTATCGGACTGGGTACGACTTCAAACGCCTGTTCTCGATCAGCGAGTACTACGACCGCGATCGGCCGGGCTTCTACGTGGCACTGCAAAGCGTGCGGGACAGCGGCATGCATCTGACCGGGTGGCTCGATTACTTCGTTGAGGGCCTGGCGACACAGATGGACGAGGTGACGGAGCGGGGCCGCCGAGTGATCCGCAGAGATGTAATCGCCCGGACACACGGGCTGAACGAGCGGCAAGTTCTGGCGGTGGGGCACTTGCTGGAGAACCCGGCTCTGCGGATTGAGGACTTTGAACGCCTGTGTCCAGGAGTGAACCGACGCACCCTCCAGCGCGATCTGAGGGACCTGGTGGACAAAGGGGTCCTCAAGATCAAAGGCGCGGGTAGGGCTGTGGCGTATGCGTTGAGAATCAAGGGGTCATAACAGTATCGCGACAGTATCGCGACACCAATCGCGACATTCTTGCGACACGACTTACGACATGCTTGAGGCCAGGCGGCAAGGGGCTGTGACAGCGATATGATGCGGATGCCGGCATGAAGACTCAGTGGGAATACGACCTCGTCGAAAAGCCCTTCTGCGAGCAGCTCAAGTTGATGGGCTGGGGATGGCTGGAGGGCGATACCGACGTGCCGGAGCTGACTGAGCGGACGAGCTTTAGCGAGGTGCTGCTCAGGGACCGGCTCCGCGATGCGCTGCGCCGAATCAATCCCGGACCGGATGGCCAATCATGGCTCGACGATCCACGGATTGACCGGGCCATTCGTGAGCTGGAACGCCTCGGTGAGTACCGCCTCATCGAGGCCAACCAGGCAGCGACGCGCCTGCTCCTGCAAGGCACGGTGGCTGAGGGTAGACCCGACTGGGACCACGGTCGGCCGCAGGCGGTCCGGTTCATTGATTTCGACAACAGGCAGAAGAACGATTTCCTCGTCATCAACCAGTTCAAGGTCGAGCTGACGAGCGGTCGTGGGCACGTTATCCCGGACGCCGTACTTTTTGTGAACGGCATTCCGCTGGTGGTGGCGGAGTTCAAGAGTCCGGGGATCGAGAATCCGCTTGGCGAGGCGATCAACCAACTCCTGCGATACTCGAACCAGCGGAAAGAGCTGTACCCGACGCAATTCACCGACGATGAAGGGGTCGAGCGCCTCTTCCATTACAACCAATTGCTCGTGCCCAGCAACTTCTTCGAGGCCCGCGCCGGAACGGTGGGCGCGCCACCGGAGGCATATCTGGAGTGGGCGGACACCAGCCCGATGCCGCTCAGCGCGGTGGCCGAGGAACTCGGCGTCATCCCGCGGAACGACGGCGAAGTGGCCGAAGCGGCGGCGGAATTACAGGCAGCGGGACAGGAGCAACCGGACCGTCCAGGCATCCCCTTGTTCTTTCGCACTGCAGAGCAACGGCCGGAGGCATGGCGGCGAGAGAACGTCACCTTACAGAGCCAGCAGGTCCTGGCGGCCGGCATGCTCCGCCCGGCGCATCTGCTCGATCTCGTTCGCAACTTCACGGTGTTCCAGCAGGTCGAGGGCCACACGCGCAAAGTGGTGGCCCGCTACCAACAGTTCCGGGCCGTTCATAAGGCTGTCGAGCGGCTGGAGGAAGGCCGCACACGGGGGCGGGGGGCCGACCGCGACGAGCGGGGCGGGATCATCTGGCACACGCAGGGGTCAGGCAAAAGCCTCAGCATGGTATTCCTGGTGCGCAAGATGCGGACGTTGGAGCGCCTGAAGCGATTCAAGGTTGTGGCGGTGACGGACCGCACCGATCTGGAACGGCAGTTGCGGGACACGGCGGCGCTCACAGGCGAGGCGGTGCGGCCCACAAAGCAAGATTTCAATCCCCGTGAATCCCCCACCGCTCGGACCCAGCGGATCCTGCGTGAAGGCACGCCGGATATCGTCTTTGCGATGCTCCAGAAGTACCAGGGGTTGGACCGCAAGGTGGCGGCCGACGAGACCGTCGCCATGACCATCATTCGCAAGGAAAAGAAGCCGGGCCGAGAGAGCCCCGTCGTGGAGCACGAGGTCACCTACGAGGAGAACATCCGATTTGAGGATTTCCCGCTGCTGAACGAGTCCGAGGACATCCTCGTTCTTGTGGATGAGGCGCATCGGTCCCACACGAGGACATTGCACCGGAACCTTCGCCGGGCCCTGCCGAATGCCGCCATCATCGGGTTTACCGGCACGCCGATCCTCAGCGAGGAAAAGATCGAAACGCGGGACATCTTCGGTGACTTCATAGACAAGTACATCCTGCGTGAGGCCGAGCTGGATGGCGCCACGGTGCCGATCCTCTACGAAGGCCGGACCGCAGACGCCTTTGTCAAAGACGCGTCGGGTCTCGACCAGCTCTTCGAGGACATGTTCCGAGACTACACACCCCAGGAGCTTGCAGTCATCAAGGCCAAGTACGCCGCCGAAGGCGACGTCCTGGAGGCGCCGTTGCTCATCGAGCAGAAGGCGCGAGACATACTGCGGCACTATGTGAATGTGGTGCTGCCCGAGGGCTTCAAGGCCCAGGTGGTGGCCACCAGCCGAGCCGCCGCGGTGAGGTATCACACGAAGCTGGAGCAGGCACGTCAAGAGCTGTTGGCGGCTGTCGAGGCGTTGCCGGCCGAGACGGTGAACCTGTCGGACGACGAAATCGAAAAGCTGGACGCGCAAACGCGCTTTCTCCTGCGGGCGCGGGGCCACATGCCAATGCTCAGAGCCCTCGAAATCGCGGTGGTCATTTCTGGTGACCACAATGACCCCGAGTCATGGTGGGACTGGACCGACAAGGACAAGCAGGAGGATCGGATCGGGCGCTTCAAGCGAAAGCTCTCGATCGAGAAGTCAGATAAGACCGATCCGCTGGCAATTCTGGTAGTGAACAACATGCTGCTGGTCGGCTTCGATGCGCCGGTGGAGCAGGTGCTCTACCTTGACCGCAGGCTGGTGGCCCATGATCTTCTGCAGGCCGTTGCCCGCGTGAATCGCACGGCGGCAAAGAAACGCTGCGGGTATGTGGTGGACTACATCGGTGTGGCGCGGCACCTCAGCGAGGCGCTGGCCGATTACGACAG
>JACQVO010000092.1 GCA_016209725.1 Candidatus Methylomirabilota bacterium
CATGGGCAGGCCCAACTCCAGGATCTGGAGCCCGAGGTACAGGTTGCGCGCCAGATTGGTGGCATCCAGGACCAGGACGACGGCGTCCAGGGAACCGTCCAGCAGGGCCTGGCGGGCGACCCACTGGTCCTCCGAGATGCCGCCCAGCGCATACGTGCCGGGGAGGTCGACGATCCCGATGGTGCGGTCGCCGAACCGGGTCTCGGCAAGCTGGACCTCGACCGTCTTGCCGGGGTAATTGGCCGTCACCACGCCCATGCCGGTGAGGCGATTGAAGATGCTCGACTTGCCGACGTTGGGGTTCCCCGCCAGGGCGACGGAGAGCTGCACCTCTCCCCGCAGTTCCCGCAGCGCGCCGTGACAACTCGCGGGCATGGGTCAAGCTCCTGGTGCAGGGGTGATCCGGACCAGGATCTTGGCGGCCACGTCCCGTCCCAGGGCGTACCGGGCATCTGCCACCTGGACCAGGAGCGGTCCTCCGAACGGCGCCACTTCCTCCACGCGGAGCTGCGCCTGGGGGAGGAGGCCGAGGCTGGCGAGGTACCGCAGGAAGGGGGCCTCCTCCTCGATGATCTGCTGGATCCACACGCGAGTCCCCGCCGCCACCTGGTCCAGCGGGCGGGTCGCCGGCGCGGTGAGGCTGCCGTCGGCGGCCGGGATCGGGCCGCCGTGCGGACAGGTCTCCGGATGATTGAGGAGGGTGGCGAGGCGAGTCTCGGCCTCGGGCGTCAGCGCGTGCTCGAACCGCATCGCTTCGTCGTGGACCCGCTCCCAGGGCAGCCCGAGGATGTCGGCGAAGAGCCGCTCCGACAGGCGGTGGCGCCGCAGGACGCCCAGGGCCTGTTTCCGGCCCTCGCCCGTGAGGCGCGCGCCGCCTGCCAGACCGTTTTGCACGAGGCCGCGGGCCTCGAGTTCCTGCATGGCTTGGGTCGTCAGGGCTGCCGTGATGCGCGCGAAGGCCGCCACGTCCTCCGTGTCGGCGGCGCGCCCCTGTCCTTCGAGCCGGTGGAGGGCTTGCAGGCAGTCTTCCAGCATCTCGTCGGTCAGGGGAGCGGGGCGAGAGCGGCGCATGAGGGATTTCCTCCGGGCTTAAACGGGACGGGCCGCCTTGCCGCTCCGCACGGGCCGGCCTCCAGCCAGGCGGGTGCACTCACGGCAGAAGCCGTACAATTCCAGCTTGTGCTCGGTGACGGTGAATCCCAGACTGCGTGCCGCCTTCTCCCGCACGGCATGCAGGCTGGCGTCCTCGAATTCCTGGATCTTGCCGCAGCGGGTGCAGATCAAATGGTCGTGGGGGCGGTCGGCCGGGTTGGGGTCGAACCGGGTGTAGGTGTCGCCGAACTGCCGTCCGGTGGCCAGGCCGGCCTCGCGCAGCAGCTTCAGGGTCCGGTACACCGTGACCAGGCCGATGCCGCGATCCTCGGTCTGAAGCCGGTGGTACAGCTCCTCGGCGCTGACGTGCCGGCCGGCGGCGAAGAAGGCGCGAACGATGCGGTCCCGCTGGCGGGTCGTCTTGAGGCCCGAACGGGCCAGGAACTCGGCGAAGCGTTGGATGCGCGCGTCGGAATCGGACATGCGGGGTCCTCATTGAAAATGAATGTCAATTTCTTTGCGAAGTCTATCTGTTCCTCCGACTGCGTGTCAAGCGGGAAAAGCGGAGCCCGGGTCGGTTGGGGGCTTTGTTTGGTGGAACGGACCTTGATGGCCCGTCGGGCAATCTGGCAGTCAGGCAACCGGGCACTCGGGCTGGTCCGATCGCCGGATTGGGGGGTGGCCCGGATGTGGATGCCGAGGATCGCGGTGGAGCATTTCATGGCCGGGCGCAGGAGCGTGGTGACCGACCAGCTTACCTCCGGAAGAGGAGCCGGTGCCAGGCGAGTTCGCGAGCGGGGATCAGGTCGCCGACACCGGCCATGAGGCGACTCAGGAGGGCCGGGTGGCGGGCGAGGTGGGAGACGAGGCATTCCGCCAGGGCCGGGTGGCGGACGGCATACTGGAGCTTGGCGCAGAACCGCCACTTCGGGAGGAATTCCCGGCGCCAGGCCAGAGGAAAGTCCTGCGGGTCGGCCGGGGCTGTGCAATCGGTCAGCAGGAAAGACACGACACACTCGACGGCGATTTCGGCGCTCCGCAGGGCGGCGTAGATGCCCTCGCCGGTGAAGGGATCGAGGAAGCCGGCGGCGTCTCCGATCAGAAGGGCCCCGCGAGCCGCGAGCCGACGACTGCGATAGGCAAGAGGACCGAGACAGCGAGGCGGTTGAACCGCGCGGGCCCGGGCCAGACGATTTCGGAGGCCGGGCACTGTGGCTGCGGTTTCCAGGAACAGGCGAGTCAGGTCGGCCGTCGCGGCGAAATCCCGGCGGTTGACGACGAGACCGATATTGGTAAGCTCTGGCGTGATCGGATTCAGGATGCCATAGAGGTCGCGACCGAGGAAGATCTCGCCCACGGCTCCGGAGCGCTCGACCCCCGCGAAGTAGCCCACCAGGGCGATCTTGTCCAGCCAGGGATGCGGTTGGACAGTCCCCATGCGCCGCGCCACCGCGGAGTTTCGGCCGTCCGCGCCGATCACCAGACGGGCGCGATGGTTGATCATCTGACCCCGCCGCCGCCCCCGCACGCCTGCGACACGGCCGTCCTTCCACACGAGATCGCTCACCTGGAAATTGGGCGCGAACTCGGCCCCCTGCTTGATGGCGGTGTCGAGGAGCAGGGGATCCAGAAGGGCGCGCCGGATGGCCAGACCACGAGCGGGCAGCCCCTGGATGCCTCCGTCCCGCGGATAGGTCGCCTCCAGGGTGCGGCCCCCCGCCGTGTGGATCACCATCCCGTTCAGGGGTCGGGCGCCCGCATCCCGGAGGGAACTCAGCAGGCCGATCCCGTCCAGAATGGGCAGGCAGCCCGGACTCAGGTACTCGCCGCAGACCTTGGGTGGCGGCGCCGCCGACTTATCCAGCAGGGTCACCCGCAACCCCGCCCGGCTGAGCAGGGCCGCCGCCGTGCACCCCGCCGGCCCCGCCCCCACCACGATCACATCCCACATCAGGGCTTCTCCCCGACCAGGGCCAGCCGGAACAGGGCATGGCGGGACACGCGCGCCCGGCCCCAGCCCGCTTCCCGCGCCAGCGCCAGGAGCTCCTCCGGCAGGAATCCCCTTCGGACGGACAGCGGGCCGTCGTGATGAATGAGGCGACTCCGCGAGAGCACGTGCAGGCCCGCCGAGGTGACCACGAACGGCCAGCGACCTCGTCGGAGGTCGCTCACCAGCACCCCGCGGCGCGCCACCCGATAGAGTTCACGCAGAAGCGCGGCCTGGTCACCGCCCTCCATGTGGTGGAGGATCAGGGAGGCGAGGACGCAATCGAAACTTCCGTCCGGGTAGGGAAGGGCCAGGGCATCGCCCAGGCGCAGGCGGATCTCCGGGTGGGCGCGGCTGGCCCGGCGGGCCAGCTCCAGGATCTGATGATGATGGTCCAGCGCCTCGATTTGGAAGGAGAGTCTCCGCCGGCGCCCCCACCGGACGATGGCCCGCGGGATGTCTGCGTAACCTGTGGCCACATCCAGGAGGTGGATCGGGCTCGGCAGGCCGTCCAGGAGGGGGCCGAGGCGACGGCGAACCAGGCGGATTCCTCCGAGCCACCGGTTGATCCAGGCCAGGTCCTCCAGGGTGCGCGCCAGTTCCCCGGGGCTCCTGCCCGGCAGGTCCATCAGCTCGACGGCCCCGACCAGACGACCCGGCGCCATCACCATTGGAGCAGGGCGCCCTCGGCGGCGAAGCCGGGACCCAGCGCGATCATGACGCCCCACTCCCCGGCCTGGGGGGTGGTCGTTTGCAGGACCTCACGGAGGACGAACAGGACGGTCGCCGAGGACATGTTCCCGTACTGGCGAAGCACGGTTCGCGCGTGCGCGAGCTGCCCGTCCGACAGCCCGAGCTGGCGCTGGGCCTGCTCGATCACCCGGCGACCCGCGGAATGCAGGATCCAGTGTTGCACGTCCCCTTTGGTGAGGCCGTGCCCCTTCAGTAGCTCGTCGGTCAGCTCCGCCAGCATGCCGGCGGCGATGTGGCGGATATCCTTGGACAGGAGGATGCGCTGGAACCCGGCGGGAAAGGTGAAGCCCATGAGGTCCAGGTACTCCGGGCGAACCAGTGTCCGGTGCGCGACGATCTCCGGCCCGTCCCCCGCGCCGGCCCCGGCGGAACCCGCCAGGCCGGTGCCGGCCAGGATCACGGCGGCGGCCCCATCGGCGAAGATGGCGTTTGCTACCGCCGTCTCCAGGTCGTCGTCCAGATAGTAGCTCGCCGACGAGACCTCGACGGCGACCACGGCGGCCAGGTGATCCGGGAACGCCTGAAGGTGATTGCACGCCTGCTGCAGCGCCACCATGGCCGAGGCGCAGCCGGTGTCCCCCACATGGACCCGCTGGAGGTCACTGCGCAAGCGCAGCTCCCGGATCAGGATCGCGTCCAGGCTGGGGCAGAGACGGCCCGTGCACGTCGTGGTGGCGAGGAAATGGAGGTCGCGAGGGCTGCGGCCCGCCCCGGCCAGCCCTTTTCGCAGAGCCTGGCATCCCAGCTCCACGCTGGCCTTCCGGTACCGAGCCTGCAGCTCGTCCAGGCTTTCGGTGGGTCGAAAGCCGTCCCTGTCAATGGCCAGGTAGCGGCCCTCGATGCCGCTGTTCAGGAAGAAGCCCCGTCGGCGTTCGTCGGCATAGCCCGCCAATGCCAACGCCTCGGCCTGGGTGAAGCGGTTGGGCGGATTGGCCGTGCCCACCGCGAGGATCCTCGGCATGGCCATGGGTGATCTCCGTCGCTCGCCGTTGGAGTGTCGTGGACCGAGGGCTGTGCCCTCCCGTCAGTTCCAACACCGGCGGCTATGGAAAGGTTCCCGCTGGCGCTTCCCTGGGTCCAAAGCGGATCGCTGAACGCCGATCCGGATTATCACTTGCGTAGGCGGGCACTGCAAGGCAGAAGAGCCACCAGGACAATTTCCGGGGACGCTGAGGAATCGAGGGGCCGGGCGCGACAGACCGGCCCCTGAGCCCTCCCGTCACACAGTCACGGGATCGCGGATGGGGAGGTCGTCAAAGAAGGGGTCGTACGACCGTTGACGTGGTTGGTCAGGCGCCGCACCCGCGGGCGGGCCGGATGGCGCTCGGAGGCTGGGCGCCACAGTGGGGAGGCCCGGGTGGTCGAGGATCTGGCGGACAAAGACGCCGAGGCCAGAATAGCTCTCGGTCAACACCGTTCAAACAGCTTTCCCAACTGCGCTCCGTGCCATCTCCGGTCCGGCCTCCGCCCGGCCGCGACGAGTTGCTCCATGCACTCGGCGTAGCGCGCCACCGCATCCTGGAGTGCGTGCGATCGGACACGAGCGCGGGCTTGCTGACCGATGCGGTCTCGGAGCCTGGGGTCACGCGCCGCCTCCAGAATTCGCGACGCCATGGCGTCCACGTCGCCCAGCGGGAACAGGAGCCCGGTCTCGCCGTCCACCACGACCTCCCGCGCGGGAGCGATGTCGCTGGTCACGAGAAGGCGGCCGCACGCCTGGGCCTCAAGATAGACGCGCGACATCCCTTCTCCCTCGGACGGCATGACGACGATGTCGGCCAGCCGCAGGTACTCCGGCATCCACCGGTAGTCGACCCAGCCGACAAACCGGAACCGCTCGCGGATGCCCTCTGCTCGACAGGTGTCCTCGAGAGCGCCGCGGAGCGAGCCGTCGCCCACAATCACATACACGAGGCGCGGGTCGCGGCGAATGGCCAGGGCTGCGGAGCGCGCGATGTCGAGCGGTCGCTTCACCGACTTGAGGTTGGACGCGTGGACGACGACGACGTCCTCGGTGTGGATGTCCAGGGCGCGGCGGAGCGACCTCGAGGCCTCGCCGGAGACGAACAGACTGAGGTCAACGGCGTTCGGGATCATGATCACGTTCGGGAGGCCGAACTGGCGCGCCGTGCGCTCCAGGTGGTGGGCCGGGGCGACGAGCAGCCACATGCGTGCGAGTTCGCCGATCAGCCGCCGCGCCAGTGGGACGGGGTAGGTCCCCCAGGAGAGGCCCACCATCGCCCCGCCAGCGAGCCTGAGCAGTGTCGGGAGGCCGCTGGCTTCTACCATGTCCGGCACGTCCCAAGCAAACGTTTCCCGGCCCACGAAGAGCAGGTCGGGGCGCGCACGCTCGACCAGCGGGGGCAGATCTGTCCGGACGCGGTCGCGCTGGTGCTCGCGGTAGCCGTCTTCGCCAGGCGCACAGGGATCGGTATCGAAAAAGGGGACCTGGAAACGCGTGACGACGATACCGGGGTTCGCTGCCTGGAAGGCCCGTGCGGCAGCCTCGGTCTCTGGCGTCACCGGGGCAAGGGCCAGGACCTCGTGGCCGAGTTCGACCAGGCCGGCGAGCAGGCCGGCCGCGGAGATCGCCGAGCCGCCCATGTGCGGCGGCAGCGTACCCACATACAGAACTCGCAGCCGCCTACCCATGGTCCCGCACCTCACCAAGCGTCCGGAACGCGGGCACCTTCCCCCGGTCGGTCGGGACCGGCCTCGCGCGCGTCACATGGACGCTCTCAGTCTGCACCCACTGATCGACCATGAAGCGATAGGTGGGCCTGAGCGGGGCGAGCTCGGCAAGGAAGGTGTGGAGCACCGCGCGCTCGTCGAGAGGACCCACCTCCGGACTCACCAGGAGGGTGAGCCTCGGCAGCCCCCGCGGGTCCTGCGTCTCCACCAGTTGGTAGTGGGCCAGGCTCCCGCCGAAGCGTCGGGGGAGGACCTCCTCCAGCACCATGGTGACATCGGCTCCGAGGACAGTGGCCCCCTCGCCCGTGAGCTTCTCGAAGCTCCGGATGGTATGCAGGTGCTGGTCGAGGCCGAGCCGCCCGAGAAGACAGTCGCACGGGCGGCGCTCGATCACGCCGGTGTCGCCGATCTCGACGTTGATCATGATCTTCGGGGACGCCGACCGGATGCTCGTGACGAGGAGCGCATCGACGGTGGCCCCGCCTGCCTCGCGCGACCGCGCATCGAGCACAATGCCATCCGTCAAGACATGGACGGCGTCGGGCGCGATCGGCACCGGACACTGGAGGCCGACGGAGCCCAGCTCGGAAAAGCCGTAGGTCGCCACTGCCCGGGCGCCCGAGCTTTCGATCGTCGCCCGCCGCGCCGGGGTCAGGGGCTCACCCCCGAGCAGGAAAGCGACGCCGTCGAGCGCCAGGCCGCGCTCCGCGGCGGCGAGGCCCACGCGCGCGGCCGTGCTGGGTGAGGTGAGGACGCAGGGGCGCGACCCTGCCACCGCCAATGCCGCGACATGCTCGGCGACCCGCCACATCTCGTCTAGGCGAACAGCCTCTGGCCGGGGGACGCCCGAGGCCCGTCGGGCGAGGAAGTGCACGTAGGCCGAGGCCGCCCGGTAGAGAGGTGTGCCGCCCTTCCCCGTGCTGAACCATTTGACAAACGGCCGGCCGAGCTTCGCGCACCGAAGCTGGCGCACCGCGATCCCGGGATACATGGGCGTCACGAAGATGAGCGGCGACCCGAGCCAGCCGTGCGTCTCGAACCAGACGGCCCAGTGCACCGCGGTTTCCGCGACGTGGTCCAGATCGATGAGGATGCGGCCTGGCCGGCCACGGGTGCCGCCAGTGCTCGTTGGGAAGGACGGCGTGATCAGGGGGCTGTCGAAGTCGGACGGACGGAATGCGAAGGTGCGGCTTCCGCGAACCGCGGCCACCTGGCCCTTGAATTCCGGGAAGGTCACGAATACCCCGGCGTCGCGCAGCCGCTTGAGCGCGGCCTCGATCCCGTCGGCGCGCACGAGCGCGACCGCATCGCCGAACTCGCACCCGGCCGCGCGAAAGAGCTGAAGATACGGACTCGCCAAGTTGGCGAAGACCGCCCTCGCGAGCAGGTCGAGGAAGGCGTCGTCGCGCGACCGCAGCTTCGCCGCCATGGTGTCCCGCGCGGTCTCCGGCGAGATGGTCTCGCGGAGGAAGCCCCGCAGGCCGAAAGTCAGGCGGGCGAGGCCGCCCGCGATGCGGAGGAGGTCCGGCTCACGGCGGCATCGCCCCCGGGTCCGGCTGGGTTCACCAGGTCCGGGGATGTCGTTCGCATCGCTGGTCCCGCCCATGTCGCGTGCCCCACGCCCTCCATCAGCCGGCATCGCCGCACTCCCGGGCCAATCGCCGGGGATAACCGGGGAGGAAACTCGAAACTGGGCGCGGCCGCGCGCGGCCATCACGCGCAGACGCGTGACGACCGGGGCGATGGCCGAGCCAGGGACAACACCAGCGGGAAGACGGCGTCGGCGGGGACGCTACCAGCGCCAGTGGGCTGTGTCAAGCCGGATTCCGCAGGCCTTGACGGAGCGAGGGGCAGGCGGGGCTGACCGGGCCCCTGAGCCTTCCGCTCACGCAGTTACAGGATCGGGGACGGGGTGCTCATCAAAGAAAGGGTCGTACGACCAGTGTAATGGGGTAAGTATAGGGGTCAGGCATTGCTATTTTGCTAATGCTAGAAAAGCAAATTATCAAAGCCTGACCCCGAGCCGTGTGACCCGAATCGTGGCTTTAAGCAAGGGTTGGGGGCGATCAGCCGGGAGTCTCCACGGTGAGGTGGCGCACCGGCCCGTAGGTCGCCATGGCGGACTCGAACTTCGGGGCGTCCCCCACGATGAGGATCGTGGCGGCATCCGGGTGGAGGTACTGACTGGCCACGCGCTGGATCTCGGCCGCCGTCACGGCCCGGTACCGGTCGAGGAGGGTCTCGTAATAGTCAGGCGGGTACTCGTCGAACTCCAGTGTCAGGAGCCTCATGACGGTGCTGAAGCGCGAGGTGAAGCGGAACACGAAGGAGTTGATGATCGCCTCCTTGGCGCGATCCAGTTCCTCCTCCGTCACCGGCTGGCGCTGGATGCGGGCCATCTCCTCCAGAATGACCTCCACGGCGCGCGGGACGTTCTCGTTCTTGGTCTGCAGCGTGGCCCGGAAGAGGCTGATGTCGCGGGAGGTGGTGGGATACGCCGTCCCCACGGAGTAGGCCAATCCCTCCTCCGCCCGCACCCGCTCCACGATCCGGCTGCTGAAGCCGCTCCCCCCCAGGATGTAGTCCATCAGCTCGATGGCGTACCGGTCGGGATTGGACCGGCGGATCCCGAAGTGCCCCAGGGTCAGGCTGGCCTGGGTGAGGCTGCGGGGGATGATGTAAACGCCGCGCTCGAAGCGCGGCTGCACCTCGGGGACCGTGGGCAGATCGAAGCGGGGGGCGGGCGGCCAGTCCCCGAGGAGGGCCTGAATCTTGGCCACCATCGCGTCCCGGGACAGGTCGCCGACGATCGCCAGCATCATGTTGTTGGGATGGAAGAAGCGCGCATAGTGGGACCGGAGGTCCTCGCGCCCGATCGCCTCCACCTGCGCCGGCGTCAGCATCCGTCCCAGGGGATGCGCCTCCGTATACATCGTGCGGGCGAACTCGCGGCTCAGCAGCCGCGCCGGGCTGTCGGCGAGTCGGCGCAGATCCTCGATGGCCCGCCCTTTGGCGGTCTGGAGCGTCTTGGGATCGAAGGCCGGTTGACGGATCACGTCGGCAAGGAGCTGGAGGGCCCGGTCGGCGTCCTTGGCCAGGGCACTCAGGCTGAGGGAGATAGCCTCCGCGGACGCCGACGCCTCCAGGGAGGCCGCCAGCAGTTCCAGCTCTTCGTTCAGGGCCTCGGGCGCGAGGCTGGTCGTGCCGCCGTTCCGGAGCTGCAATGCGGTGAAGTGGGCCGCACCGGGGCGAGCGGCCGCCTCGTACAGGCTGCCGGCACGGAAGACAACGTACACATCCAGCACGGGGAGGGAATGGTCCTCTGCCAGGTAGAGGGTGATCCCGTTCCCCAGGACGCGTCGATCCACCTCGCGGCCCACGCGAGGCACGCTCACCTGAAGCGGCGGGGAGGTCATCCGGCGGACGAGCTCGGCTCCGGGCGACTGGCGAGGCCCGTGCCTGGACGGGGCCTCCGTGGCACAGCCGAGGAGGAAGGGGAGGAAAGCCATGAGGGCGCAGATGGCAAACGTGAAACGTGAGGCAGGAGGCGTGAGGCGGGAGGCGGGAGGCGTGAAGGGTGAGGCGCGGTCCGGCTGCGGGTGGCGCATCAATTGCTCTCCCGGGGCTCCAGGCCGGTGCCGGGTCGTCCCGCCGAGGGGCGGGCCGAGGGCGCCGTCCCACGCACCAGCCAAGCCACGGTGCGCTGGCGCGGAATCAGGTACCGCTGCGCCGCAGCCATCACCTCGTCCGCCGTGACGGCCTGGATGCGTTTCCGCTCCTCGAAGGCAAAGCGCCAATCTCCGGTGAGGGCCCAGGCGTTGGCGAGGTGAGAGGCCAGCCCGCCGTTGCTGGCCAGACTGCGGATGGTGCTCGCCTCGACCTGGTTGCGCACCTTCGTCATCTCGCGATCCGTCGGCACTTCCGCCTGGGCGCGCCGGAGTTCCCCCTCGATGGCCGCCTCGATCTCTTCGAGGGTGTGGGGGGCCCGAGGAGTTGCCTGGAGTACGAATAGCCCGGCGTACCGCAAGAACCAGGG
>JACQVO010000098.1 GCA_016209725.1 Candidatus Methylomirabilota bacterium
ACCGCTGGCGCGGTAGATCCAAACAGCCCTTGAGCAGGTGATCCTCTCTGCTTTCCGCTCTCCCTCCGTTTGACGTCCTCCTCAGTGCTCGGCCGTTCTCCCCTCGCGCCCTTTGGTGCAGAATCGCCTCCGGTGAATGCCCGTGGTGGGCGTTCGATCACTCGTACACGCCGAGACCGGAGGTGCGCCATGACTGAGTTGCGGATGCGGATGGACCCCTCGACTTCGCTCGGGACAGGCAACGACATGCTCGTGCGGGGGATGGCCGAGCGGACGCGGGAGGCCTACCTCGCGGCCGTGGCCCGCCTGGCGCGGCACTATCGCCGCGCGCCCGATCAGCTCTCCCCCGCGGAGGTCCAAGCGTACCTGGTCCACAGGCTCCGTAATGCGTAATGCGGGACGTTGTTGACTCAGTGGACTCTTCGTGAGACGTCCCCCACCTCCAGACAAGAAGCCGAGACCGACGATGCCCCGTAATGGGGGTGCCAAGTATGTCATATTGATAATTGGCTGCTCGCCCCTCCCCTCCGCCTCCGCCCCTCCCGGGGCCGCCCGACCCTCGTGCTGGCGGCTCCCTTCCTTCCCCCTGCGGGAGGCCCCCGTTAAGCGTCCTGAAGCCCAGGTGGGTGGCATTGGCAGGGTTAACGGGTGTATATGTTCATTATATACTCTAGAACATGGCACTGATCCCTGAGTTCTTCCCCCAGCTCACGGGATTTGAGTGGGACGAGGGGAACTCCGAGAAGAACTGGCGGCGTCATGGGGTCACGCAAAGCGACGGTGAGCAGGTGTTCCTGAATCGTCCGCTTCTTGTCGCGGGCACCGGCAAACAGTCGGACACCGAGGTCCGGCACTTCGCGTTGGGCCGCACCGATGCGGGTCGTCTCTTGACCGTGGTGTTCACCTTGCGTGGGTCCTTGCTTCGGGTGATTTCGGCAAGGCCCATGAGCCGGCCGGGGAAGAGATCGTATGGCCAAGCACAAGCAACGTAAGCCGATCCCACGCTTTGAGTCTGAGGCAGAGGGGCGCGCCTTCTGGGAGACTCATGATACAACACCCTACGTGGATTGGAGTGAGGCCCGAGTTGGGATCTTTCCCAATCTCAAGCCCTCCACCGAGACGATTTCGCTCCGCCTCCCGGCCAGTCTCTTGGCAGGATTGAAGATCCTCGCGAACAAACACGACGTGCCCTATCAGTCCCTCCTGAAGGTGTTCTTGGCGGACCGTGTCGCGCACGAGCTGGGCCGACAGGCTGTGCAGAGACCTCGCAAGCGGATTCAGCCGATCGGCCGCAGGGCGGCTCGCGGCTGAACCAACCGTCAGGCTGCATCCGCTTACCGTACACGCCACTTTGTGTCTTTCGTCGTTGATGTCAGAGTCCATCGGCCACGTCCCGGAATCCAGGACGCGCTCCCGCCTAGCCCAACCCAGCCGATTCGACACCGTGCGCGGTGTGACACGCGAATGGGACGTTGCATTATAAGCGCGATATCTGAACCCAACATCCCGCGGGAAAAGCGGCTTCCTGTTTCCCATCGCTTGCTCGACTGAGTCGTTTTTCCATTCCTTTGCTCCTCCACGCCCTGCCCTACTCACTCTTGAATTGACACCGGCCCCGCCCGTGATACCATCTCTCCGAGCGGCCAGGCCCGCGCCTGCCGCACGGCACGACATCGAAAGGCCGTGACCACAACCCGTCAACTTCGGGCGGAGATCGCCAGGCTCCCCACAGAAAGGAGTCAGCCATGGCTGCCAAGAAGATCCTGATGCTCGTCGGAGACTATGTGGAGGACTATGAGGTCATGGTCCCCTTTCAGGCGCTCTTGATGGTGGGCCACACCGTCCACGCCGTCTGCCCGGGCAAGAAAGCCGGCGAGAATGTTCGGACGGCGATTCACGACTTCGAGGGTGACCAGACCTACAGCGAGAAGCGGGGCCACAACTTCACCCTGAACGCCACGTTCGACGAAGCGAAGCCTGAGAACTACGATGCGCTGGTCATCCCCGGCGGGCGCGCCCCGGAGTACATCCGGCTGAACGAGGCGGTCCTGAAGGCCGTTCGACACTTCGCAGAGGCGAACAAACCCATCGCCGCCATCTGCCACGGCGCCCAGGTCCTGGCCGCCGCCGGCGTGATCGAAGGAAAGAGCTGCTCTGCCTACCCGGCTGTCGGGCCGGACGTGAATCGGGCGGGTGGGAAATACATGGAGATCCCGTTGGACGCGGCCCACGTAGATGGCAAGCTGGTCACGGCGCCGGCCTGGCCCGCTCACCCTGCATGGCTGGCCAAGTTCCTCGACGTCCTGGGAACCAAGATTCAGCCATAGGCTGGACTTGGTCCGAGGCCTCTGGATCTCACGGGCATGGGCGCGCCTGCCCCAACCCGGCCTAGCCGGAACCAAACAGGACGAATCCTCGAGCGAATATCGAATCATGAATGATGAATTTCGAATGAGACCCAGTCTGGGTGCTGGCTGCGCCGGGCGTTCGTCATTCGACATTCGGAGTTCGATATTCGACATTTCGTGATCGGGGTCCAGAAGTTGAACCACTCCACGAATTCCCGAACCCGCTTGTTGGGAGCGGTTTCCCGGACACGGCGAAATATTTCATTGCCAAGAAACACAGAAGCTTACCCGTAAGGGACTACGCAAACAGGAAGGGGATATGGGACTGCCGATCTTCCAAGTGGACGCATTCACGGATAAACCATTTGCCGGCAACCCGGCCGGGGTGTGCATCCTCCCTGAACCGCGTAAAGCAAACTGGATGCAGAATGTAGCTCGGGAGATGAACCTGTCCGAGACGGCTTTCCTGCTCAAGGGGCAGGAAGGCTTCAATTTGCGCTGGTTCACCCCTGCGGTGGAGGTTGATCTTTGTGGTCATGCCACACTGGCCAGCGCGCATGTGCTGTGGGAAGCGGGATACTTGAAGCCGGATCAGCAGGCGCTCTTCTCGACGCGGAGCGGTCTCCTGACGGCCGAGCGTAAGCGGAAGTGGATCGAACTGAATTTCCCGGCCGAACCCGAAAGCCCTGCACCCGTACCCACCGGTCTTGCCACGGCCCTGGGGGTGACGCCAAGATATGTCGGCAAGAACCGATTTGATTATTTGGCTGAGGTGGACTCTGAGGAGACGGTTCGGAACCTGAAGCCCGACTTCGCGTTGCTCGGAGAGATTCCGGCCCGAGGAATCATCGTGACAAGTCGTGCCGCCACCCGGGGGTACGACTTCGTCTCCCGATTCTTTGCGCCACGAGCGGGAATCACCGAGGACCCCGTCACGGGCTCGGCGCATTGCTGCCTCGGACCTTTTTGGAGGTCTCGACTCGGGAAGACCGAGTTCGTGGGGTATCAAGCCTCATCGCGTGGCGGGGTGGTGCGGGTCCGCTTGAGCGGTAATCGCGTGCATCTCGCCGGGCAGGCAGTCACGGTCCTGCGCGGGGAACTGACCTGACTCGAAGGCGCAGGGAGGGGGCGGATAGGGCCGGATGAGGCCACTGGCCCCCTCGCCAGCCTGCTTCGCGCAATTACGCCCGTAAGAGATCATCGGGGAAGGACCATGCCTGGGAAGGATGTCGCATCCCCCTGCGTTATTGCTGCGCCAGAGAAAAGCTCCTTCAGCGAAAGTGGGTGCTCCTTCCGTCAGTTGACCGGGTGAATCGTTTCAGATATCCTCGCGCCTGGATGCCACCCCTCCAGACGGTATCGGGAGGTTGGAACCCGGCGGACGACCCAGCCGGAATCTCACTCAAAGGAGGATGCAGATGCCACACTACATCGCATTCGTATCATTCACCGACCAGGGGATTCGAGATGTCAAGAACTCCATCAAGCGCGCCGATCGGGTGAGGAGGCTGGCGGCAAAACACAAGGTCAAGATTCGAGACATCCACTGGACAATGGGCAAGTACGACATCATCGTCACCTTCGATGCTCCCAGCGACGCGGCCCTGAGCGCCTTCACACTGGAGAACGCCTCGCTGGGGAATGTCCGGACAGAGACGGTCCGTGCCTACACCCGGGACGAGTTCGCCAACATCGTCAAGGCCATTTGACGATTGGAAAGACTCCAACGAAGTCCGGCTGATTCCCGAAGAGGACCCGACCGTCGAACCCATCCTGCTTGAGTGACCTACCTGTCCCCGGCCGTCCGGCTCCAAGAGCGAGCTCGGGGCGGCCGGGGCCTTTCATTGACGGAACACCCTTCCCGGAGTATCGTGCAATTAGAGAGGGCGTACTCTCCCGCGAAAATGGCTAGGGAACGATGCATCGCCTCCTGCTTCTCATGACTACTACGACTTACCGGGCTGGCGCGTTCCTTGAGGCAGCCAGGCGCCTCGACGTGCCGGTGGTGGTCGGCTCCGACCGCCCGCAGGTCCTGGCCGCGGCGAATCCCGCCGGAAATCTCACGGTCAGTTTCCTCGCACCCGATGCGGGGGCGGAGAGCATCGTCAAGTTTACCAGAGAATACCCCATTCAGGCCGTCATCGCGGCCGACGACGACGGGGTGATCCTGGCGGCCACGGCGTCGGCAGCCCTGGGCCTGCCCCACAACCCGGTGAAGGCGGTATCGGCGGCCCGAAACAAGCACCGCATGCGGGAAGTCCTGACGAAGGCCGGCATCCTTTCGCCACACTTCATGCAAGCGCCGATCTCCGAGGACCCCGCGGTCGTCGCACATCGCGTGACCTATCCATGCGTCTTGAAGCCCCTCTTCCTCGCCGGCAGCCGCGGCGTCATCCGAGCGAACGGTCCGGCGGAGTTCGTGGCGGCCTTTCGCCGGATTGTCCCGATCCTCCAGGCCCCGGAGGTCGTCGCCCAGGGAGCGGAATTGGCGGACCGGATCCTGATCGAGGACTTCATCCCGGGGGTCGAAGTGGCCCTGGAGGGCCTGCTGTCGGACGGCCATCTGCGGGTCCTCACCATCTATGATAAGCCCGATCCCCTGGATGGCCCATTCTTCGAGGAAACGATCTACGTGACCCCGTCGCGCCTGCCCGTGACAGTCCAAGAGAGGATCACTGCCTGCACGGCTGCGGCCCTGGAAGCCCTTGGGCTCCGGCATGGACCCATCCACGCCGAACTCCGCATCAACGACCGGGGGGTCTGGATCATCGAGATCGCAGCCCGGTCCATCGGGGGTCTGTGCTCCCGCACGCTGCGTTTTGGTGCCGGCATCTCCCTGGAGGAGTTGATCCTGCGTCACGCCCTGGGGCTTGACCCATCCTCCTTCTTCGAGCGGGAAGGACAGGCCGCCGGCGTGATGATGATCCCCATCCCCCAGCCGGGGATGCTGCGGGAGGTGCTGGGCAAGCCCGAGGCCGAGAGAGTCCCCGGGATCGAGGAGATCAGGGTCACCATCCCAGTTGGCCAGGAGCTGGTGCCGCTGCCGGAAGGCAGCCGGTATCTCGGATTCATCTTCGCCCGCAACGAGACCCCCGAACGCGTTGAGGCCTCCCTGCGTGAGGCCCATCGCCGCCTCACATTCATCATCACTCCCCCCGATGACACGGCGATGAACGGGACGGCTGCACCCTCTGCAGAGGTTGAAGCGCCAACGAAAGAGGAGGCCAGGCGCTCTCGGTACCGGACTGGCTTGGTGGCCGGGGGTTCCCGGCGTTCGCATTGAGGGCGAGGCGGCAATGCTGCCAAGCCCCACAGGGAGAGGACGATGCTGACCATCAGCGATCTGGCAAAGCAGAAGATCCTGGCCCTCTTGGAGGCGCAGGGCAAGCAAGGTTCAGGGTTGCGCGTCGGGGTCGCCGGGCGCGGTCCGGGCGGCTTTCAGTACGATCTCCGCTTCGTGGACGGCCAGGAAAAAGGACCGGAGGACACGGTCCTGGATGCCGGTGGGTTCCAGGTGTTCGTTGACCCGCAGAGTGTACCCAATCTCACCGGCGCGACGCTCGACTTCGTCGAGGGGATACACCAGAGCGGCTTCAGGATCGACAACCCGAACTCCGTGTGGAGCGATCCCCGGGCCAGGGCCGTGCAGGAGGTGATCGACACCAGGATCAACCCGGGGGTGGCGTCGCACGGGGGGTTCATCACCCTCCTCGATGTGAAGGAGGACGTCGCCTATATCGCCCTCGGCGGCGGCTGCCAGGGATGCGGGATGGCGGACGTGACGCTCAAGCAGGGCATCGAGGTGATGATCCGCGAGGCGGTCCCCGAGATCCGCCAGGTCGTGGACACGACTGACCATGCGGGGGGAACCAACCCCTATTTCCAGCCGTCCAAGGGCGGCGGCCAGTCCCCCTTCGCCTAGTCCGGCGCACCCGGGTTCATACCGGACATACGCCAAGAAATATTGAATGGCGAACACCGAATCACGAATTTCGAATGATCGCCATTCTGCCGGCGGCATCCCCGCAAGGTTCGTCATTCGATATTTCCGCCTCCCTCCCCGCCAGGTGATGAGTCGACTCGGGCAGGCCCATTATGGTGACTCTCAATTCCCTTCAGAATTCCGGTCATCCTGAGCCTGTCGAAGGATGCGGAATCCGGGCTTCGACAAGCTCAGCCCGAACGGACCCCCCGCAAAGCCATTTCTGAGTCAGGACACGATCTTGCCTGTAACTCGAGCCAGCCAGCCACCGAGAGTTGCCTCCGGAGCACAATTCGATTAGAGTGCACGCACACTGCGCACCAAAGGAGGGGGCCATGGGCGAACTGATCCACATCTCTCGGATCCGGATCGAGAAGGACAAGGGGCCCGTGCGCCGGGCCTATATCGAGTCGTTTCCTGATCCCGTGCGGTATGGAGTCCACGGCGGCATCAAGAAATTCTATGGGGTCGAACCGGAGGAGGACCTCCCCACGACCCTCGACCACATGGTCGCCGCGGTCGCCGGGTGAATGACCGGCACGCTGGCCGTGGCGCTGGCGGCGCGCAAGATCCCGACCCAGCCGGATCGCCTGTCCTCGGAGGTCGAGGGGATTATCGAGAACGTGGATGGCAAGCCGTTGGTCACGCGCATCCAGGTGCACTACGAGGTGAAGGTGCCCAAAGGTAAGCGCGAGGAGGCCCTGCGTGCCATCGAGGTCCACGAAAAGGCATGCCCCGCCTCCCAGTCAGTCAAGCGAGGGATCGCCATCGAGTGGGATGGCCAGGTCGAGGAGGAGTGAGGCCTCTTCCCGCCCGGGAAAGCGGGAGGCGTCAGCCGACCTGATTGCCGCGCGACCCACGGCACAGAGGGGCTTTGGCAGTGAGCTTCGGCATGACGTGTCCCAAGTGCGGGCTGATGCAGTTGCCCGGGCCGCGCTGCAAGTCCTGCGGGGCCGCCCTGACCAGCCCCTCGGGAGACCCGTCTCCCACTCGTCCGTCAAGTCTGGAAAAGACTGCCACACCCCCATCCCCGGAGCTGCCCACGAGGCCATCTCGTCCCCCTCAGGATGCGGGAGCCGCCAGCCAGAGCCGTCGCCCGTCCTTCCATGGAACGGGTTGGTCCCTGTTCAGCATTCATATCGTCAACACCTTCCTCACCATCATCACCCTGGGGATCTACTATTTCTGGGGCAAAGTCAAAGTGCGCAGCTACCTGCTGAGCCAGAGCGAGTTTGAGGGGGACCGGTTCGCCTACCACGGGACGGGCAAGGAGCTGCTGGTCGGTTTCCTGAAGGCCCTCGTGGCCTTCGGCATCCCCCTCGTTCTGCTGGGCATCCTCCGGGAACTGCTGACCAGCAGGCCGGTGCTCAATGGTCTGCTGGTGCTCCTCACCTACCTCATCTTCCTGGCTCTGATCCCCTTCGCCATCGTCGGGGCGCGCCGGTATCGCTTGAGCCGAACCTCCTGGCGTCAGATCCGCTTCTCTTTCCGCGGGCAGGCGATGGATTTCATCAGGCTCTTCGTGTGGGGTTCGCTCCTCACGACCGTCACGCTCGGGATCTACTATCCGTTCTTCGAGACGCACCGCCATGGCTTCCTGGTGTCCCATTCCTACTTCGGGAATCAGCGATTCGATTTCGACGGAAGGGGGCGGGACCTCTTCAGGAGGTTCCTTCTCGCCGTCTTGCTCTTCGTCCCAACCCTGGGGCTGAGCTGGGTGTGGTACCTGGCAAGGAAGCAGCGCTATTTCTGGCAGCATACCACCTTCGCCTCGGCCCGCTTCCATTCCACGGTCACCGGTGGGCGGCTCTTCCTGCTCATGGCTGGAAACCTGCTCCTGCTCCTCGTGACCTTCGGCCTGGGCTGGCCCTGGGCCATGGTCCGCAACGTCCGCTTCGCCTTCAGATACCTGACCGTGGAGGGCCCGTTGGACCTGGCAGGCATCCAGCAGGAAGCCCAGACGGCTTCTGCCACGGGCGAGGCCCTGGCCGGCTTCCTGGATGCAGGCCTGGACATTGGTTAGCCCTGATCCGAGAAAACCCTTGAACCGCCATGATCACCCAGCGCCCGCGCTGGGTACCCGGGCCGCCAAGGATACGATGTTCGAATCCCTCCAACGAAGAACCCGAGAACCGATTCCTGGGGCCTTCAGGTGTCTGATTCCTTTCCCCCAGATAGGCTATTTCGCTTGGCGTTCTTGGCGCCTTGGCGGTTTAATAATTTCGGATTGGGGTTAGGCCGGGGTGCGCTCGATGCGGACCGATTGGGAAGGATCCTACCTGGACGGACGGACCGCGGACCGCCAGCGCGTCGTAATCCGCCCCATGCGGAACGGGTTGCAGATCACCACGGAACAGGGAGGCACGCTCTGGTGGCCCTACGGTGAGACCCGGCAAACCCAGGGCGCGTACGCCGGCGAGCAGGTACGCCTGGAAAGGGGCGGTGACATCCCCGAAGCCCTCCTAATCCCGGATGCGACATTCCTCAGCTACGTGCATCGGGTGGCGCCGGAAGCCGCTTCGCATCTCCACGATCCCACGCGCCGCAGGATGCGGATTCCCCTCACGGTCCTTGCGGCCCTCGCCGTCGTCCTGATCACATCCGCCCTCTACCTCTGGGGGATTCCCCTTTTGACAGCCGTGGTGGCGACCCGCGTTCCGGTCGCCTGGGAGGAGCGTCTCGGACAGGCAGTAACCGGGCACCTGGCCCCACCCGGCAAGCGCTGCCTGGATCCGGCCCGCGCCCAGGTGATCCAAGAGATCAGCGCGAGGCTGACCGCTCCCCTGGGGCGATCTCCCTACGCATTCAGGGTGCTCGTGGTGAACGACCCCGCGGTGAACGCCTTCGCCGCGCCCGGCGGATACGTCGTGCTCCTGCGGGGACTCCTGGACGAAACCCAATCTGCGGAGGAGCTGGCGGGGGTCCTCGCCCACGAGTTCCAGCATGTCCTTCGACGCCACGCCACCCGCGCGCTTCTGCAGGAGGTGTCGAGCGGCCTCCTCCTGGCCGCCCTCGCCGGGGATGCGACCGGGGCGATGGCCTATGGGCTGGAAGGCGCCCGCAGGCTCGGGGCATTGCGGTACAGCCGCCAGAACGAGGAGGAGGCGGATCGCGAGGGCATGCGGATGCTGCTCGACGCAGGCATCGACCCGGGCGGGATGATCACATTCTTCGCACGCCTTCAGAAGGAAGGCAAAGGCTCCCCGGTGCTTCCGGCCTATCTATCCACGCACCCGAGGTTCGAGGATCGGATCGGCCGGCTCACGCAGTTGGCGACCCAGTCGCAGACAACGCCGGCCAAGCTGCTCCCGCACTCCGACTGGCGCGACATCCGGAGGATCTGCCCGACCACCGGCCGGCCGGCCTGACCCTAGCGCGCCTGCGGGACGCACCTGAGACACCGCCGGCGCCGGAGAATCGGTAGGCCGGTGGGCCACTCGCCCCGCTCAGGATTCCTCCAGGCCACCCCGCAGAAGGTCGGATCCCCGAAGACAATCCCACAGATTCCCGAGGCTGGCCAATCCGATAACCCCCGCGGCCACTGGCACGGCCAGATAGGCATATCCTGTCGGAACCTCCCAGCCGGTGTAGGGGATGTCCATGCGGATGGTCATGATCCGCCAGCCGACCACCAGCAGGATCCCCGCCATCACCAGCATGGCCCCGCTGATCAGCATCTCCGTCGCCCGGCGGAAGCCGAGGGGCAGACGCACCTGGAGATAGTCGATGACCAGGTGCTTGCCCCGCAGGTGCATCAAGGCCGTCCCCAGGAACACCATCCAGATGAACAGGAATCGGGTGACATCCGGGATCCACACCGCGCCGATTCCGAAGAGGTACCGGCCTCCGACCTGGTACATGTTCAAGAGGAAAATGCCCAGCAAGGCGGCCCCAATGGCCGTCGAAAGGATCGCGTCGAGCCCTGCCCGCAAGATCCGCATGGCCGTTCTCACCGAAAGACCAGGTTGGGGATGAACGTCACCAGCGTCGGGATATACGTGATCAATCCCAGAACCGCCAGCAAGGCAATCAGGTAAGGAGTCACTGCCCGGACCAGAGCCTCAAACGGGATTTCCGCGATCTTCGCCTCCAGAAACAGAAGGGCGCCCACGGGCGGGGTCAAGAGCCCGATCATCAGGTTCAACACCACCACCACCCCGAAGTGGATCGGATCAATGGCGAGGCCCTTCGCCACGGGCAACAGCACCGGAAAGAAGATCAGCATCGCCGGGACCGCGTCCATGATGCAGCCGAGGAAGAGGAAGAAGATGTTGACCACCAGGAGGAATCCGACCCGGCCCAGGCCAAGCGCCTGGATGCCGCGCGCCACCTGGGGGCCGAGCTGTTCGCTCGCGATGATCCAGGAGAACGCGCCGACCGAGGCAAAGATGGCCAGGATGGTGACCGAGGTCGCCGCCGACTTGGCGAAGATTCCCGGCAGGGACCGCAAGCGAATGGTCCGATAGGCGAACAGCCCCACCAGGAGCACGTAGAACACCGCCAGGAAGGCCACCTCGACGATGGTCACCACGCCGAAGACCACGCCGGCCAAGATGATCACCGGGGCCAGGAGCGCCAGGCAGGCCTCACCCAAGAGTCGCACGAACTCCCAGAACCCGCCCTCAACCCGAGTCATGGGGAGCGGGCGCCGGAGCGATTGCATGTAGATGGTCGCAGCTAAGAAGGCGCCCATCAGCAAGCCCGGCACGACCCCCCCGAGGAACAGGCGCCCGATGGACAGGTCGCTGATGACCGCGATGAACACCATGGGGATGCTGGGGGGAATGATCGGGCCGATGGTCGCCGCTGCGGCATTGATGGCCGCGGCAAATCGCCGATCATAGCCGTCCCGCGCCATGGCAGGCAGGAGGACCGAGGAGACGGCGCTGGCATCCGCCACAGCCGAACCGGACACGCCGGCCATAATGACGTTCACGATCACCGTGACGTAGGCCAAGCCTCCCCGTACTCGCCCCACGAAGTACTGCGAAAATCGGACGAGTCGCTCCGTGATTCCCGACTCGTTCATGAGCTCGCCAGCCAGCATGAAGAACGGGATCGCCACCAACGTCACGATGTCCACCCCCGATACCATGCTTTGCGCCATGATGTTCAGGGGGACATCGCCCCGGATCAGGAGATACAGGATGGCGCTCAGGCCCATGGCGGCCCAGATCTCGAAGCCGATGGCGCAGAGCCCGAATAGCAGGAGGAAGAGAATACTGATCATGGCGGGAGTCGCGATGGCATCCGGGGAGGCGGCCACGGCGGCGTGGCGCCTCCCCGGCGGCCAGCCTACCGGAAGTCGCGGACCTGCTGCAGGAGCCCCTTGGGCCACAGCTTGCCCTCGAACTGCTCCTCGTACACCCCCTCCAACGCCTTGCGGATCGAGGCGAGATCGGGCTCGATGACGGTCAGCTTGGCACTCAGAAACTTGGTCGCCTGCTCCAGTTCCTGCTTGGTGAGCTGCGTCTCCAGGTCTCCGGCCTCCTCCGAGGCGTCGAATACGGCCTTCTGCTGCGCCGGGCTGAGGGTCTTCCACTTGTCCGCGCTGACGTAGAAGGTCTCGACGTCGCGGATGTAATGCGTCAGGGTCAGGTACTTCTGCACCTCGAAGAACGACATGTTCTTGATGGGGATGACGCCGTTCTCCTGGGCGTCCACCACACCCTGCTTGAGGGCCACATACAGGTCGGCGAAGGGGATGACCTGGGGGTTCGCCCCGAGCTTCTGCATGGCGGCCCGGACCATGGCGCTCTCCGCGATCCGGATCTTCAGCCCCTGGAAGTCGGCCGCCGTCCGGACCGGCTTGTCCCGGGTCGTCAACTCGCGCGGGGCGGTGTCTCCGTTGATGTTGATGACCTTGACCCCCGTGGTCTTCTCCGCCGCCTCCAGGTGCAGCCTGAAGATGGGCGACAGCAGGACCCTGTGCATGTGGTCGTAGTCCCGATACAGGAAGGGCACCGCCGTGATCTGGAACACCTCGCCACCCTTGATGAACCCGTAGGTGTTGATGCCCCCGTAGACCATCTCCAGGCTGCCCGCCTTCATCCCGGTGAACATGTCCAGGATGCCGCCGAGTTGGCTGTTGGGGAAGACCCTGATCTCGATCTCGCCGCCGGTTTTCTGAGCAACCAGGTCGGCGAATTTCAGTGCGGCCTTGTGGGTGGGTGAGGTATCCGCCCGGATGTGTCCGAGCTTCAAGGTGACTTTGGCCGCCTCCGCCAGCGTCGGTGCACATGCCAGAGCGACCGCCATGGCCGCGACACGCATAATCCGTCCGTTGCAGCTCCTTGCCATGATGTCCTCCTTGCCCCTGAGCCTTCCGGGATGCCCGAGGGATTACAGGAACTTCACCCGCCGCAGGTGCTTGTCGAAGTGCTGCCGGTTGGCCTCGTCCCCTCCCGGGAGGTTGGCGCTCATCCAGACCGGCGGGGTGATCCCGCGACGCACCAGTTCCTCGACTGTCGTGGCGACCAGGCAATTCAAGACGAAGGCAGTTCCCAGCGACGAGGTGGGCGCCACCTTCTGCGGGCACCCCGGGACCTCCACGACCGCGTCGCCGTAAGGCATGCAGGTGTTCAGGAAGATGTCGGCGATCTCGTGGAGGTTTCGCCGACTCGGATGGCGGGAGGGATGGTCGGGCGGTACCCGGGCGGCAAACTCCGTCGAGGTGACCCCGATCACGGTTGCCCCCAGCCGCTTCGCCTCGGTGGCCGCATCGATCGTGGCCGCGTTGATCCCGTAGGCGTTGCAGACGATGAGGATGTCCCCCTCCCCCAGGCCGTGGTACCTGAGGATGGGAATCACGTACCCAGGGGTCCGCTCGATCAGATTTGACCGCCAGGCCCCATGAGACAGGGACAGGCCCGGATCCAGGATCGGGTAGATGGGCACCAGCCCGCCCGCCCGCCAGAACATCTCCTCGCAGGCGATATATGAGTGCCCGCCGGTTCCAATCACGTAGATGTACCGCTCCTCCTCGATAGCGTCAGCCATTCGCCGGGCCGCCCGGCCGATCGGCTCCCGTTGAGTGTCCGCGATCTTCTGCAACATGGCCGTGACGGCCACATGGTACTGGGTAATCCCGTCCATGATCGGCTCCACCTCAATGGAATATGTCAAACTGACAACCGACAACTGACAATGAGGATCTACCCGAACCCTGCCGAGCGAGGACACACTTGCCTACCCGTCAATGGTATTCGCAGAGCGAGTGTCGCCCCACGTCAAGCGTCAGCAGAGGCCGGCTTGGCGGAGCGCTGCCAGCGCCGTCGCCCGAGCCTCCCGCGCCACCTGGAGCGGGGAGCGGTTCCAGTACTGGGGGCGGAAGATCTCGACTGAGAATCTGCCCGCGTAGCCAATGGCCTTCAGCGCCCGCAGGATACTCGCCAGCGGGATGATCCCCTTCCCCGGGAACAAGCGCAAGGCATCGTGCATTTTCCGTCGAGGCGCCCGTTCCACGTCATTGAGGTGGACGATGAAGATTTTCCCCGGGTCCACCTGCCGGATCGAGGCAAGCCGGGAGCCGCCGGCAAAGAAGTGAAACGTATCCAGGACCAGGCCCACGTTGGGCCGCGCGACTTTTTCGACGATTGCCGCACATTGGGCCAGCGTGTTCACGGTACAGTCCGCGAATCCCAGGAATTCGTAGGCCAGCCGGACCCCGGTGGGCTTGGCGATACTGGAAAGTTCCCGCAGGACCCGAACCGACTCCTGCGCGATGTCGGCCAGGGAGGCACCCTTCGGACGCGGGCTCGGCACCACGATCACCGTCTCGCAGTTGATGGCCTGGGCCACCCGGCAGAAACGCTGGAAGTCCTCCAACATCCGGATGTGGCCCGACGGGTCGTTGAACGTCACCCGCTCCACGGAATTGAGCGTGGCCGCCCGGACCCCTGCGCGTCGGAGATCGCGCCGGAGCGCCGGGAGCCCGCCCGCCTCCAGGTACCCCATCAACTTGGCCGCCCAGATCTCGACGAAGTCGAATCCCGCCCTGCCCGCCACCGCGATATCCGTGGCCAGGTCGGCCTTGAGTGTGGTGGCCCCGTTCAGTCCAAGCTCCATGAGGACGCCTCCTTCCCCTGTCAAGAGGTGGTGAATGAATCATGCGTCACTCTAGACACGGCCGGCACTCGCGTCAAGGCATATGCCTGTGGAATGTGCGGGATGCTGGACCATGGAAACCTGTCTGACCCAGCGACGCGAAGGATTTGGTCGGGAGGATAGGGCAGTGAGTAGCGAAGGGCTGGACCCTGGGATGGCGTTGCCGGGGCGACGGTCTCCTCTCGGACCCCCAGATGGCGCTCTGATGTTGTACCGGGGAGTGCAGGGATGAGGATGCCGAAGGCAGCCAGCCGGAAGGCCGTTTGTGCCTGCAGCAGAATGCTGCCGACGATGGCATTGAAGACGAAATACAGCAGGACGGGACTTTCGATGCCGCCGGTGTCATGGACGACCAGGGTCAACGCCAACCAGTCCAGGACGATCTGGATGATGGCGAAACGGCTGAAAGTCTGGATGGCCGCGGTCGAATTCCGGCGGAGGATCTTGAGACGCCAGGTGAAGACGACGTTGTACGTCAGGATGCCGGCGCCGATGAGGCACAGCTCTTCCCAGGGGATGGTGAAGGACAGGAGCTGCTTCGCGCTCAGGGTGAGGACGATGACCGCGGCCGCGGCCACCCAGCGCCAGCGGATGAGCCACGCGACCCGAGCGACGAGTTCGGCTTCCAGGGGGAGACAGTCCAATGCTGCCTCCACGCCCGGCGGTGTCGCTTCGTCCTTCTCAGGCATGGTTCCCCCTCACGTCGCCCCGGGCGGTGCCCGCCAGTCCGAGATCGGTGTAGTCGGTTGTCATGAAGAGCTCGTCCCCGGCAGAACTCAGCATATAGACTGGCGCGGTGTTGCCCAGGAGGCGCAGTTCCTTAGGTCCACGGTGATGGTCTCGCTCACGGTCGCAGTCCTCTGCTCAGGCAGCGAAGACCTCGGAGGCGCGTCCCGCCAGCTTCTCAGACTCCTGCGGGGCCGCACGGATGTCGAAGGAGGCCAGACATGGCTCCTCAGGCCTCTTCCGGAGCAGGGTCTCGTACACGGGGCGAAAGGCGTGGAGGGTGGTGAGCACCGGGCGCGCGGCGGTCTGTCCCAGCCCGCAGCGGCTGGTGAGCTTCATCGTCGTGCCGTGCTCCTGGAGGTGTTCCAGGTCTCCGATCTGCCCGCGGCCCTCGATGATCTGCTCGAGCTTCTGTTTCATCAGGACATTCCCGACGCGGCACGGGGTGCAGTAACCGCAGCTCTCCTCGACGAAAAAGTCGAGGAACTTCAGCGCGATCTTGAGAATGTTGCGATTCGGCCCGAAACTCATCGCCGAGCCACCCGTCGCCAGATCATCGTAGCAGATGGTCCGATGGAACTCGGCCCGCGACACCATCCGGTCCGAGGGGCCGCCGACCTGGACTGCGCCGGCATCCTCGGCACCGACGATCGTGAGCAGTTCACTCAGCGGGATCCCGAAGGGCACCTCGTACACGCCGGGGCCCGAGCAATCGCCGGACACGCTGAGCAACGTGGTCCCGGTGCTGCCCCTGGTTCCGATCTCGGAGAACCAGCCGGGACCGTCATCCAGAATCCGCGCCACGCAGCAGAAGGTCTCCACGATGTTGGCCGTGGTGGGCATGCCCAGGTAGCCCTTCTGGGCGGGGAAGGGGGGCCGGTTCTTGGGATCCCCGCGGTGCCCCTCGCAGGAGCTGATCATGGCCGTCTCTTCACCGCAGACGCAGGCCCCCGCCCCCATCTGGATCCGGATGTCGAAGTGGAAGCCCCGCTTGCCCAGGATGTTCCTGCCCAGGAGATTCTGGTTCATCCCGGTCGGGAAGCCAGCGCCTCGCCGGCCGCGGAGGCAGGAGGTCTTGATGTCGTTGATGATCTCGACCGGGCTCACTGCCAGGGCCTTCCGAAGCGCGGAGCCCAGGGTCATGGGCGCCAGCACCACGGGGCCCTCCCGGCGGATGTTGTTGTGCACCATGGAGCGGATCAGCGGGTGGGAATTGTTGCCGTCGCCAAAGCGGCGCACCAGGCGTCTGAGATCGCCGGTCTCGCGCAGCACCCGAACGATCTCGCGCGCCTTGTCACTCCACAGGGACGGAACGACGACGTCATGGACGACCTCACTGTGCGACCAACGCCTTCCGCCAGCGCACGCGCCCATCCCAGGGCGTCGCGGTGACGGATGGAATCCGCCGCATGACCAATAGATGCCCCTCCCACAGGCTCATCGTCGGGAGCGGGATCCTTGTGCGTCAAGGCGCAAACACAGAATATCAGATGAAGCGAATCAGGGGGGATCCGGTGGGATTGGAAGCGTTCTCTATCCGGCTGCTCGTGGACCCATGGCTCAACAGATCCGAGGCAACTGCTCCCCGCTCAGCATGTCCACAACCCGGCTGGCGCCGATCCGGCTCCGGATCGTCACCAGGCCGGCGGCTTTCGCCGTCACCTGGCCGATGCGGCGCGCCTCGGCGCCCAGCGGATGCGCGCGCATGAAGTGGAGCGCCCGCTCGGCCTCAGAGGCCGGGAGGATGCAGATGAACCGTCCTTCGTTCGCCACATACAGCGGGTCAAAGCCGAGGATCTCGCATGCCCCCTGCACATCCTCCCGGACGGGGATGCTGGCTTCCTCGATGGCGATCCGCAGGCGGGCGGCCTCGGCGATCTCGATGAGGGCGCTGGCCAGCTCGCCGCGGGTGGGGTCGCGCAGGCAGTGCACCTGGATCCCCGCCTCCAGCAGGCTTCCCACCAGGCCGGCGAGGGGCGCGCAATCGCTCTCGATCGTCGTCTCGAACTCCAGCCCCTCCCGCACCGCCATGATGGCGATCCCGTGCCGTCCGATGTCTCCATTCAGGAGGACGACATCGCCGGCGTGCACGCTGGCAGGAGCAATGTTGAGGCGGTGGGAGACGGCGCCGATGCCCGCCGTGGTGATGAACATCCCGTCCCCCTTGCCGCGATCCACCACCTTGGTGTCTCCGGTCACGAGCTGAACGCCGGCGGCGTCCGCCGCCCGGCGCATGGACTGCACGATCCGCCAGAGGGTCTCCATGGGGAGCCCCTCTTCCAGGATGAAGGCCGCGCTGAGATAGAGCGGGCGGGCGCCGCACATGGCCAGATCGTTGACGGTGCCGTTCACGGCCAGGCTGTCGATGTCGCCGCCGGGAAAGCAGAGCGGCCGCACGACGTAGGCATCCGTGGTGAAGGCCAGCCTGCCGCCGCCCAGGTCCAGGACTACGCCGTCGTGTCGTGCCTCGAGGAGGGGATTCCGGAACGCGGGCACGAACATCCGCTCGATGAGCTGGTGCATGAGCGCCCCGCCGCCGCCGTGGGCGAGCAGGACATCGGGATACTCATTGATCGGGATGGGGCAGGTGAGGGAGAAGTCCGGTGTCGCCCCCATCGGTCAGGGCTCCGTCACTGGGTGCGCCGCGGGAGGCCGCTCCCCTCGTCGGTACCGGTAATAGGCCGCGCAGGCGCCCTCGGAGGAGACCATGGTCGCGCCCAGGGGATGCTCGGGCGTGCAGCGGGTCCCGAAGGCGGGGCACTCCGGCGGCTTCAGCAGCCCCTGGAGCACGAGCCCGCTCCGGCATTCCGGCGATTCCGCCGCCGTGCGGCCGGCCACCCCGAACCGCTCCTCCGCGTCGAAGGCCGCATACTCCTCGGCGAGGCCCAGCCCGCTCTGCGAGATCTCCCCGATCCCGCGCCACGCGCGGGCGCGGACCCGGAAAACCTGTCGGATGAGCTGCACGGCCGCCGGATTCCCCTCCCGCCGGACGGAACGGGTGTACTGGTTCTCGACCTCCGCGCGCCCCTCCTCCAGCTGCCGCACACACATGTACAGGCCCTGCAGGATGTCCGCCGGCTCGAACCCGGTCACCACGATGGGGACCCGGTACGTGCGGGCCAAGGGCTCGTACTCCGTGGTGCCCATCACCGTGCAGACGTGCCCCGCCGCCAGGAAGCCCCGGACGCGGGTCCCCGGCGAGGACAGGATCGCCTCCATGGCGGGAGGGACCAGGACATGGGAGACCAGCATAGAGAAATTGGCGAGGTCCAGTCGCCTGGCGTGGACGACCGCCATGGCGTTGGCGGGAGCCGTGGTCTCGAAGCCCACCGCGAAGAAGACCACCTGCCTGGCGGGATGCTCGCGCGCGATCCTGACGGCATCCAGGGGCGAATAGACGATCCGGACATCCCCGCCGGACGCCTTGGCCGCCAGCAGGTCCCGGCGGGTGCCCGGGACGCGGAGCATGTCCCCGAAGGAGCAGAAGATCACCTCGGGGCGCGAGGCGATCTCGATGGCCTTGTCCAGCATCTCCACGGGGGTGACGCAGACCGGGCAGCCGGGGCCGTGGACCAGGGTGATGGCCGGGGGCAGGAGCGCATCCACGCCGAACTTCACGATGGCATGCGTTTGCCCGCCGCAGACCTCCATGATGGTCCACGGGCGGGTCGTGGCCCGCGCGATCGCCTCGGCGTATCGCCTGGCGGCGCCGGCATCGCGGTACTCGTCGATGAACTTCATGGAGACCCTGGCGCTCCCTCGCCCAGCGCCTCGATCTGCTGCAGGTACTGGAGGGTGCGAGCCGCCTCCTCCTCGTCCAGGATGCCGATGGCGAGCCCGGCGTGGACGATGACGTATTCGCCGACCTTCGCCTCGGGGACGCAGGCGAGATGGACCTCCTTCAGGATTCCGCCGAAGCTCACCTTCCCCGTGCGCATGAGGGGGTCATCGCCCGTGACGCTCACGAGTTGTCCCGGGACGGCTAGACACATCGGCCTTCCTCCAGGGCGCGGGACGCCGCCACGATCTGCCCCAGGGCGATGCCGCCGTCATTCGGCGGGATGCGCTGGTGCCAGTAGGGGCGGAAGCCCTCCGCCCGCAGGCGGCGCACGGCACGCTCGGTAAGATAGCGGTTCTGAAAGCAGCCGCCCGTGAGGACGACGCGTTCTTCCTCGACCCGCCGGGCGACCGCGACGATTCCCTCGACGAGGGCGTTGTGGAACGTGGTGGCGATCCGGGCGACCGGGACGTTCTCTCTCGCGTCGCACAGAATCCCCCGGATCAGCGGCTCCCAGTCCAGGATGAGCATGGACTGCTCTTCCGAGAGGCGGATGGTGCTGGACGCGGATGACCTTCAGCCCGGCGCTCAGGGCGAAGCGGGTGGAGAGATAGTCGGGATGGGCATCGGCCGCCACGGCAACCGGGCGGAGATCGTAGAGCCTGTGCAGGCCGGCGACGACGCCGCGAAAGGCGTCGAAGGCCTGGGCCGTCTCCAGGTCGCCGACGTGCTGACTGACGAAGACATCCGCTCCGACGGAGACGGCGACGGCATTCTTCAAGTTCGCCCCCACCGCCAGGATGGGAGGCAGCGACCGCGCGAGGGGAATGGGGAGCGGGGCGTATCCCCGGGCCCGGCGGAGGATGAGCTCGCGCCCCACCATGACGCGGGCGACGGAGTCGTCCACGTGTCGCGCAATAGCGCGATCGTGCACCAGGAAGCAATCGGCCACGCCGCCGAGCCGCGCCAGGGCCTCCCGCTCCTCCGTGCAGATCGGCTCGTCCGAGAGATTGCCGCTGGTGGCGACCACGGGAAAGCCCAACTCCCGGAGCAGGATGTGATGCAGCGGGGTATATGGAAGCATCGCGCCCAGATAGGGGTTGCCGGGGGCCACCGCAGAGGCGATGGGCTCCGGAGACCGGTCGGCACGGCGCGCCAGGAGGACGATCGGGCATTCCGGGGAAAAGAGGAGACGCTCTTCGAGACGCGAGATGTGGCAGTGAACCCCCACCGCCTCCAGCGAGGGCAGCATCAGGGCCAGCGGTTTCTCCTCGCGGTGCTTCCGCTCCCGCAGGCGAAGGACCGCGTCCTGGTTTCTGGCGTCCACCAGCAGGTGAAAGCCTCCCAGCCCCTTCAGCGCCAGGATCCCGCCTGCCCGCACGGCGTCTGCGGCCACGCGTAGCGCCTCGTGTCGCGCGGCCAGGACTGCCCCCGTCCGGTCCCACAAGGCCAGATGCGGGCCACAGACGGGGCAGGCATTCGGCTGAGCGTGGAACCGGCGGTCCCCGGGGTCGTCGTATTCCCGGCGGCAGGTCTCGCACCTGATGAACCGGCTCATGGTGGTGTTGGGCCGGTCGTAGGGAAGCGCGGTGATGATCGTGAAGCGCGGGCCGCAGTTGGTGCAGTTGGTGAACGGGTACAGGTACCGCCGGTCGGTGGGGTCGAACACCTCGCGAAGGCAATCCGGGCACGTGGCGATGTCCGGCAGGACCACCGCAGTGGCTGGTCCGCTCCCGTCACTCTCGCGGATCGAAAAGCCGGTCAGGCCGATGGCGTCCAGGAAGGAGAATTCGAGGCTCTAGATGGAGGCGCGCGGCGGTTTTCTCTTCTCGATGCGGAGGAGGAAAGTGTCGAGATCCTGCCTGTCTCCCTCGACCTCGACCTGCACACCCTGGGAGGAATTCATCACCCAACCGGAGAGCTGCAGTTCCGTTGCCAGCCGGTACACAAAGGGCCGGAAGCCGACCCCCTGGACCGCGCCGCGCAGCCTGAGCCGGAGACGGGCGCGTTCCTCGTTCCTTGACAGGGTGTGACACGCAGCTTTCATCGAGAGGATTCTAGGCAGGGATTCGCGCCATCGCAAGCAGTTCAGCGGGGGTTGTCTGGTCGTTCGGCCCGGCAGTGTTCCTCGAGGTAGGCATACCAGTGCGCCATCCCCTGACCCGTTCGCGCCGACACCTCGAGGATGGTCGCCTTCGGCGCCACCCGGCGGATGTTCCGGAGGGCCGCGTCCCGGTCGAACCCTACCGCCTCGGCGATGTCTATCTTGTTCACCACGACCGCCTGGGCGGTCCGGAACATGATCGGGTATTTGAGCGGCTTGTCCTCCCCCTCGGTCACCGACAGGAGCACCACCCGCAGATCCTCCCCCAGGTCATAGGAGGCGGGGCAGACCAGGTTTCCCACGTTCTCGATGACGAGCACATCCAGGCCGTCGAGGGGGATCCGCTCCATGGCCCGGCTCACCATCTCTGCCTCCAGGTGGCAGACGTTCCCCGTGGTGATCTGCACGGTGGGGATCCCGCGGGCGCGCAACCGCTGGGCATCGTTGTCGGTCTCGAGATCCCCCGCGATCACGCAGGCGCGCAGGCGGTCCCCGAGATCCGTGATCGTTCGCTCGATGAACGCGGTCTTGCCCGAGCCCGGAGAAGACGGGACGTTCAGCACCAAGAGGCCCTTCGCTTTGAAGTTGCCCCGGTTCCGCTCCGCCAGCCGATCGTTCTTGGCCAGGATCGCCTGATGAACGGGAACGGTGCGCCGATTGTCCTCGTGCAGGTCGCCGTGCGGATGGGGGTGAGGATGGGGATGGTCATGTTCGTGCGGGCCATGCCGCCCGTCAATGCGAACCTCCCCGACGATGTTGCAGCCGCACTCCTCGCACACGGTCAGGAGACCTCCAGGGATGCCAGTTCCAGCTCGCGCCCCCCGCGCACCTCGCCGCTCACGTGCCGGCACCTGGGGCACTCGCAGAAGAGATCCGTGGGCTGAAAGTCGCCGCGGCATTGCGAGCAGTAGCAGATGATCGGGACCTGCTCCACCTCGAGCGTCGCCCCTTCCGCGATCGTCCCACGCGTCAGCACGTCAAAGGCAAACTCCAAAGCTTCCGGCACGACTCCGGACAATGGACCGATGCGCATCGTCAGCCGATGGATCCGGTGTGCCCCTTCCTCGGCCGCCCGCTTCAAGGCCATGGCCAGCGTATTCTTCATCAACCCAACTTCGTGCATGTCGTGTCCCTTGCCGGTGTCACTGTGTGATCTCGCGCGTATTCCCTTCTCACCGCCGCCGATTCTATCATCCCGAGACCCCGGTTACACGTATCAGTTGGTGACTTATCTGCCACCCAGGACAATGGTCTGATATGGAACATGGAGCCCGGCAGGAGACCGCCCGACTCGACGGAGAATGCCCTTGACCTGGTGGATGGACTCCACATACGATGCGGCCACCAGTCTGGCGCGAATCGTTTTCCGATAGGATGGCCGGCCAGCGCCTGCCGATGCCTATCATTCTCTTGGGGAACCAGCGACTGATCTCTCGGAGGACAAATGCCAGAGACCGTTGACATCCACCTGTCGAGGAAGATCGAGGTTGGAGCCAAGGCGTCCTTCACGAAAACCATCACCGAAACGGATGTCATCCTCTTTGCCGGCTCAACCGGAGATATGAACCCTTTTCACACCAATGAGGAGTATGCCAGGCAGGCGCGCTTCGGGAAGCGGATCGCACACGGAATGCTGGTCACGGGATTAATCTCCGCCGTGATGGGGATGAAGCTTCCCGGTTCGGGAACGATCTTCTTGCGCCAGGAGCTGGACTTCCGCCACCCGGTGTACATCGGGGATACGATCACCGCCGTCGCCGAGGTGCTGATGGTTCGTCCGGACAAGCCGGTCGTGACGCTCTCGACGAATTGTTACAATCAGAACGGCGTGGTGGTCGTGGAGGGAAAGGCGATAGTCCTGGTGGACCAGTGGCCGTTCAAGCCATCTGGGTAGGGATGATGAGATCGAGTCCTGTATGAGCCGCGGCCTCGTGCGGGGAGCGAAACGAGCAATGCGGGGACCGTGACGCCCGCCGGCGGGCGGACGTGGAAATATGGGAGGGGGGAGATGGGTCAGACAGATCGCGTCGTCTACGTGCGGACCGGGGTGGCGAATTTCAAGCCGCCTCCGCTCTGGGAGCTGGCCAGCGCCGGGGGAAGCAAGACCCTGCAGGAGTTTTGGGAAGCCGGCAAGCTGAGGGAGATCTACGCCGAAGAATTCCTGTGGGCAGGCTTCACCCGTCTGGTGACCGAGACCCTCAACCAGGGAATCGACATCTCGCGCACCACCACGATCAACGTGGCCGTCTCCTATCCCCACGAGATGGCCCAGATGAGGGAAGACGAGGTGGCCGAGGATTTCTGCCGGCGCCTTGCCGAGAGCGAATACCGAACCGCCTTCCGCCAGACCCCCCGCGTCCGCTTCACACCCACCCACGCGGCCTCTGCGTCAGGGATCGTGCCGTTCAACGACGCCCTGGCGGATCTCTTGGAGCGTGACGAGAAGATGTCCATGGTGGTTGCCGGGGGCAACACCAAGGGGACGAACCGGAACCGACCCCGCATCAGCCCGGCCGAGACCACGGACATCTTCGCGAGCTTGGTTTCCCCCTTCGATCGCAGGCACGCCAAGGCCAACATGTTGAAGCTGGGCGCCGCAGCCCTTGGCCGCGCCTACCAGCATGACTTCGATCTGATCAAGGCGCTGGAGCGGTTTATCCATGCGCAGCGACTATACACCCACGAACTCGCGCGTCGCGGGCTGTCCACGGCCCACATCACCACCCATCCGGATTCGATCGAGGACCGGACGATCCTTCACCCGCTGAAGCTTCGCGGCACGGGACCTCAGAGCATGGGCTACGCTGGCCTGCTCCTCGCGACGCAACCTCCGCCGGCAGGGCGGGCGGTGCGGGTCGTCGGGATCGGGTGCGGGGTGGATGCTTCCAGCATCCGCGACCGGCCGTCCCATCTGTTCTCCCAGGCCATGGCCTCGGCGGTCTCCACCGCCTTGGTCCAGGCACGGCTTCCCGGGTTGGGGAGCCTGAAGGTCCTGGAGCATCACAATCCGTATCCAGCGGTTCCCCTCACCGAGCTGACGGTGCTCCTGAAGGCATTGGGTTACCGGGGGAGCGTAACGCAGGCGCTCCTCCAGAATGACATCGGCGTCCACGGGCGCATGATCTGTGCCGGCCGATCAGGCGGGGCGCAGGTGGGCCACGCGATCACGCCGACGTTCATCCGCCTCACCTTCGAGACGTTCAAGCAATTCCTGGGGGCGGGCGGGTATCCTGCCCTTGACCTGGGGCCCGACGAGGTCGCCTACGGCGGCATCAGCAGCGTGGGAGGGCACCACACCTTCGACGGCTACGCGATCCTGGCCGGGGGGAGAAGAGAGGCTGTCGCGACCCTCGACGCGGCGCTGGAGCCTTTCGATCACGACCACTTCAACGGGGTGACCGAGCGGGACCTGGAGGAGCAGGCGGCACTGACCGGCGCCGTCATCCCCGACGGGATGACCCTCGGCTTCATCAGCTTTCAGGAAACCAAGGAGGGACGCGAGTACTTCGCCATCGCCCGCACCCCCGATGGCCGTGATTTCCCCTTCGTGGCTTCCCCCGCATTCTTCACGCGCCTCCTGGAGACCGCCTACATCGGGACCCCGATTCGGATCTCACCCACGCTGCAGGCGGTGGAGGGCTAGGCGGGGATGTGGGGAGAGGGGATCAAAGCCTTGCCATGGGAAAATACGTCACCGTACTTGTGGCCAAGAGCACTAGGTTGGCGAGGGGAAAACGGTCCCCTCGAACGCTTCGATCCTTCGGCGGATCGCGTCGGGCACGGGGCGGGAACCCTGGGTGGTCTTGTCGAAGTTCGCGTAGATGATCTGGGCGCTCGCAACCTGCTCGCCGCCCTCCTCCCGGACGATCTCGTAGTCCATGCTGAAGCTCGCGCGGCCGATGGCGACCACGCGGGCATGGACCAGCAAGACCTCGTCAAAGCGGGCCGGACGCTTGAACTCCAGGGTGGCCTTGACCAGCGAGGGGTCAAAGCCGTGCTGCTCCACCATCTCCTGGTACTGAAACCCCAGCGCGCGGAAGTATTCTGTAAGCGCCACGTCCACATACTCCAGGTAGCGGGAGTTGTAGACGATCCCCTGCCCGTCAACCTCGCTGTACCGCACCCGGATCGGGCACGCGAACCGGAATCCCGCTGGCTTCACGAGCGCCCGCTCCCTCTCTATTCCGCGCGGTACCAGCGACGACCTGCCTCCCCCCTCATGCCGCCCGCACCGTCTCACCCGGAACGCCTGCCATCCGCGCCTTCTTCACGCGCTGCCATCCCAGGAGCGCCGCGCCCAGCGCCGTGGTATACTGGGGTTCTGCAGGGACGTGGATCGTGACCCCCCATTTTTCCTGACACGCCTTGACCATCCCCGCCTGGAGCGCCACGCCGCCGATGAAAGTGACCTCCCCGCCCTTCATGCCGACCCGCTTGAGTTGCATCAGCGCGCGCTCGGCCAGCGAATGGTGGATCCCCGCCAGGATGTCCTCCACGGATCGCCCCTCGGAGACGTGGTTGATGATCTCTGACTCGGCCAGGACGGCACAGATGCTGCTGATGGTCTGAGGAGCCGTGCTCAGGAGCGCCCGGCCCCCGATCTCCTCCACCTCCACTTCCAGGTACTTGGCTGCCCGCTCCAGGAAGCCGCCAGAGCCCGCCGCACATTTCTCGTTCATGTGAAATTCCTTGACCTTGCCGTGCTCCCGCAGCCGGACCGCCCGGGTGCTCTGCGCGCCCATGTCCAGCACGAACTCGGTAGAGGGGAAGAGAAAGGCCGCCCCCCGGGCGCCGCAGGTGAGATCGGTGATCTGGATATCCCTGAAGGAAACGCTGTAACGGCCAAGCCCGGTCGTGGCCACGTACTGCACCCCATCCCGCGCGATCCCGGCCTCGCCCAGGGCCAGGGCCAGCGCCTCACTGGTCACCGCCTCGAAGTCGCCCCGCGTGCGGGCCACCCCCCGCCCGCGGACGATGCCCGCCTCGTCTACCAGAAGCGCCTTGGTCCGGCCGGATCCGAGATCTATCCCCGCCACGAGGCTCATTGCGCTCCCCCACGATTGGAAACTGGAAGATGGACACTGGAAACTGGGTCGTTCCACGACCCTCTCTTGCCAATTTCCAGTTTCCGGCTTCCAATTTCCGATTTCGTCACGCCGTCGCCAAGCGCTCTGCCCGCTCCAGGGCAAAGTATGCCGCCCCCAGGGCGCCGTTGAAGTGGGCATCGGGGCTCACGTTCAGCTTCCGTCCCAGGGTGTTTTGCAGCGCATCCACCATCCCCACGTTGCGGGCCACCCCTCCGGTGAAGGTGATCTCGTCCTGGATGCCCACGCGACGGACCAAGGAGATGGTCCGGGTGGCGATGGCCTTGTGCACCCCCGCCAGGATGTCCTCCGTCCGTTTCCGCTGCGCCACGTAGGACAGGATGTCGGATTCCACGAAGACGGTGCACACCGAGGTCAGGCGGACGGGCGTGCGGCCTTGCAGCGAGATCCGACCGATTTCGTCGAGGGACAACCCCATGCACTCGGCGGCCGCCTGCATGAAGCGGCCGGTCCCCGCGGCACACTTGTCGTTCATGCAGAAATCCAGGACCTCGCCCACCGGACCGATCTTGATCGCCTTGGTGTCCTGTCCCCCCATGTCAATGACCGTACGGGTGGCGGGGAACAGGAAGTGCGCCCCCTTGGCGTGACAGGTGATCTCGGTGATCTGGGCATCCCCGAAGGTAACTTTGTAGCGCCCGTAGCCCGTCCCCACAACGTAGCCAACGGCCTCCCGGGGCAACCCCGCATCCTCCAACGCCTTCAGGAAGGCGCTCTCGGCCGCCTTGCTCACGTTCGCGCCGGTCCCGATGAGGGCGCGGCTTACAATCTCCCTCCGGTCGTTCAAGATGATCGCCTTGGTCTGCGTGGATCCGACGTCCACCCCGCCGCCGTGTGCCATGCACCCCCTCCCTACCCCTTCCTGAAGAACTTCTTGTGCTCCAGCGCCTCGAAGAAGGCGTCGATCCGATTCTTCATCTGGGCTTCCGAGTAGTACCGGGGGTCTTCCAGGTCCGACTCCACCAGAAGGGTGGGCACCCCCAGCTC
>JACQVO010000099.1 GCA_016209725.1 Candidatus Methylomirabilota bacterium
ACGCCATCATCACCGTCCCGCCGGAGCAGATGGATGCCTCGATAGCCCCGGATGGATCGCTTGGCGATGCCGGTGAAGATCTCTGTCCGGAGCAACCGCCCATAGCCATCCGCGTTTTCGCGGGATGTCCACCCATGCCACGCGACTGATCATTCGGCCGACCTCCGATGGCGGGCTCACTGGGATGAGGAGCAACTGGCTGCTTCGCAATTGGCGTCCGATTGCTCTTTCGCATCGCTGCCAACCGACCCAGCTAGCTGGAGCAAGAGTACGCAGATACAAGGGCGGGGCGTCTCGAAATCCCTCAGAGGGGAGAGACTCGAGCATAGTAGGCGCGATGATCGGAGGTGCGCCAGTGTTCTCTGCCGATGAGTCCCACCGTCTGCACAGCAAAGTGCTGGCGTTCCACAAAGATGTAATCGATACGACCGAAGTCCTCGAACGTCTCCCAGCGCAGTGCATCCATGGCGCTCTCATTGTCAATGGCTACAGCCGTATCGACAAAGCGCGCCTTGAGTAGATCGAATGATCGATCGCTCGGGACCGTGTTGAAATCGCCGATGAGGATGACCGGGCCTGCGACCTTTTCGATGGCCTGCCAGGTGCCCCGAATCGATGCGTCCGTGGCCGTGTGATCGGCATGGATGCTGGTGAATGTCATCGGCCGGCCGCCGACATCCACCCTGGCGATCAGCATGAATCTTGCCGCCGGCTGGGGGCCGACCTGAACGCCGCGAGCCTCCATGATCCTGTATTTTGAAAGTAGCGCGACCCCCCACCACCCCGCAACGCCGCCGTGGGCCACGTACGCATAATTCATGTTCAGCGCCGTCGCCAGCTCGCGGGCTTGCGACTCACCCAACACCTCCTGCAATCCAACCACGTCAGGATCGACCGAACGGATGGCTGCCACAATGGGCGGCAGTTTCTTCCTCCGGTCCTTCAAGATCAACGGACTGACACCGGGATCCTCGCTGCCATAGCCCACCCTGATGTTGTAGGTCATGATCGTGAGAGTGCCGGGCGAGCCCAACAGACCGGTCGGGACGTCTGTCCGGATGTTCCGGTAGAGTTCGCAACCGCTCAGTACGACGACTGACAGCGCCAAGGTTAACGACCTGAGTAGCATCTTGTCGCATTGTCCTGCTAAGAGCCGACCCGACTGTATCTTCCTTGTCAAGGTATATCCCTCGTGTCAACGTCTGTGCATCGTCTCTTGCCACTGGCCCTGCAGAAGTCCAGACCGATTCACAAATTGGCTTTCTCCCATCCGTTCTCGTGGCTTCGCCTTCCGCGCCCACACGTCCATCCGGCGGAAGGGCTCGAGGTGGCTGCCGTCGAGTTGGCGAGTGCGGGAAAGCATCGCCTCCACCACCGCGTCGCGGAACGGCTTCCGGAGGTCTGCGGGCAATGCCTGGACGAAGGGGATCAGGCAGGGGTTGTCAATCCAGCCCACGATGGCGTCCGCGCCGGGGAACCGCTGATCCCGGTGCTCGATCCAGGCCCGCCACTCGACGAAAGGCAAGGCCCGCAGCAACGCCTCGTAGGCCGGCAAGGCGGGGAAGAACCACGGCCACTGGAAGCCCGCCAGCGCCTCGGGGAAGGGCGGGATCGCCATCTGTCCCTGCAGGCACGCGAGCAGGTTCGGACAGTTGCCATCGCAGCCGAACTGGGCAAGGAGGACGCCACCGGGCCTGAGCGCCCGGTGAATCTTGTGCAGGACGGCAGCGTGATCGTGGACCCAGTGCAGGGCCGCGTTGGAGAAGACCACGTCGAACTCCGCCTCGAATGCCAGTTGGGTGATGTCGAGCTGTTGCACGGCCATGTTCGGGGCACACTTGTCCCGCGCAGCCTCGAGCATCTCGGCGGCGGCATCGATGCCCAGCACCGACCCGCGAGGCACCCGCTCCGCCAACTGGCGCGTGAGGCTGCCGTCGCCATAGCCCAGGTCGAGGATCCGCTCGTCCCCGCGGGGCGACAGCTCCGCCATGAGGCCGCTGCCCCAGGCTCGCTGGTGCGACGAGTGCCGCTCGTAATCCCGCCCGTCCCAGCTTTCCACCAGGCGATCGTTCGTGGCCATGCATCCTGTCCCTGGCGTGGTCAGCTGCCAGCTCCTGCGCGTGGCGGGAACCCGACCCCGGTCGTGGGCACCCGGCGCAGCGCGGGCAGCAGCTCGTCGCTGATCAGTCGCATACTGTACAGGGCGGCGCTCAAGGGGAGTCCGCTCCAGTGGGTACGGAGGAGGGAGTAGTTGATCCCCGCCGTCTCCCAGTACGGGCGGAGCTGTTGGTAACAGTCTTCCGGTGAGCCCAGGATGAAGCGGTTCCGGGCCAGCTCCTCGAATGGGCGCTGGAAGGTCTCCGTCGCGGGCAGGGCATCGTCCTGGCCCCAGCGGGCATACGTTCCGTACTTGTTCGCGAGGTGGGGGCCGGCGATCTCCAGCGCGGTCGCCCGGTCGCGGGCGCAGAAGATCTCCCGCAATACGGGCAGGTTCCGGGGGAAGGGACGCGGGAGGCGGGAGAGCTCCGCCCGATACACGCCGAGCTGGCGCGTCACGGTGGTCAGGCTGGTGTGGGGGCCGATGAACCAGGTGTCCCCCAGCCGGGCCGCCCGCTGCACCGCCCGATCCGTCGTGGCGGCGACCCAGATGGGTGGGTAGGGTTGCTGCACCGGGCGGATGGTCATGGTGACCTTGTCCAGCTTGCAGATGTCGCTCTCGCAGCTCACCGCCTCCTCCGTCCAGAGGCGTTTGACCAGCGCCAGGCAGTCCTCGAAGCGGCGAATCCGGTGGCCCCGGGGCACCCGGAAGGCGTCGAACTCGACATCGCGATAGCCCAGCCCGACCCCGAAGACGAAGTTTCCCTTCCAGATGACATCCAGGGAGGCGATATGCTCGGCCACCTCCACCGGATTATGGAGGGGAAGGAGCAGGACGCCGGCGATGCCCGTCATCTCCCCCGCCTCGGCCGCCAGGCGTGACAGGAACGGGACGAGCTGCAACTGGCGCATCCCCGCACTGAGGTAGTGCTGGCCGGTGGCGACGGCATCCCAGCCCCGGTCGCGGGCCATCCGGACCATGACCAACTGCTCTTCCAGGGCGGAGACCATGTCGGTCCCGGGCGGGTGCTGGTTGGTGAGATAGATGCCCACCTTCATCTCGGACCTCCTCGCAGAGCGGTGCCGTCGGCCCGCGGCCATGCGGAAAAGTCCCCGCAGAATTGCTCCAGCGTCAGAGGCGTGATCCGCCGGTCCCCCCCAGCCTCCTCCCGCTCGGCCACCGTGTTGTAGCCCCAGGCGGCCAGGAACAAACCGACCGCCGCCAGGTCGTCCTGGTGTTGCATCGCCCGTAGGGTTGGCAGGCGATCCTCGACGAGCCAAATGTCGCCGTAGTCCACCGACTGCTCCTGCCGCAGGATGCGCAGCAAGTCCGCCTTGGGGTGGGCGCGCTCCTTCCCCCAGACATGGCCGGTTGGGAGGGGCACCCCGTTCCTCTCCAGGAGCAGGTGGGCGAAGCGACCCTCCTTGGTCGTGAGGACGAAGACCCGCACGTCGCTTCGCAGGATGGCTCGCACCCGGTCAGAGATCCCGGGATAGAACCGCTGCGCCGCGAGCCAGCCCGGAAGGTCCCGCTGGATCCAGGCGTCCCGGGCGGCATCGAATCGGGCGGCCAGGTCCGCCGCCTCGAGGCGGTGCGCCTCGACGATCCGGGGCCGCCAGGTTGTCTGGAACTCCTGGAGGAGGGCGGCCTCGGGCGCGCCCTCCAGGATGGCGCGGAGGAGGACCGGAGCTTCCCAGCCGACCTCGAGGGCGGGCCGCATTCGGTGGAAGGCGGTCGCCACCTCCGGCGGCGGGCCATCGCCGCTATCGCCCCAGATCTCGCGGAACACCTGCCAGGTGGAGCGCAGGGTCTCTTGGGCCGTGTCGCAGATGACACCGTCGAAATCCAGGGCCAGGATCTTCGGTTCGATCAAGGGATTTCTCCCATCCGCAGATTTCGCAGATTCCATAGCCCCCCTCCCACTCCCTCCCCCTCAGAGGGGGGAGGGGCCGGGTGGGGGTGGGAACCGCGACATCTGCGTAATCTGTGGTTATGGTCATTTCCTATTTCGCGCTCGTCCGGAACATGGTCAGCAGCATCTTGAACCGACCGGCGGGCTGGACCGCGTGCGGGACGTTGGCGGGCATCCGGACCAGCTCGCCGGTTCGCGTGGTCACTGTCTTTCCCCCGATCATCAAGGTCGCCGTCCCGTCCAGGACCTGGACCAGGGCGTCGAAGGGCGCCGTGTGCTCGCTCAATCCTTGGCCTTGGTCAAAGGCGAACAGGGTCAGCGTCCCGGCGCCGGTCTTCAGCAGCGTCCGGCTGACCACGGATCCCGGCGCGTACTGCACCGCCTCGACGAGGGCCATCGGCTCTCCTGGCGGCAACTGACTCTGTGGGGTGCTGCTCATAGCAGGATGTCTCCTTTCGGTGCAACGGAAAAGAATGCGGGAAAGCCCCCCTGTCTCTAAGCCGTGTGCTCGTAGTCCATCTGTTGGCGAATACGCTCTTTGACCTCGGGGCCCGTCAGCTTCTCGCAGAGGTAGAGCCCCAGATCGATCGAAGAGGTCACGCCCCTTGCCGTGATCACGTCTCCGGCATCAACGATGCGCTGATCCACAACGGACGAGCAGAATCTCTGGAGGTCACCGAAGGCGTTTCGATGCGTTGTGGCTGTCTTGCCCTTCAAAAAACCCGCAGCGCCCAGGAGCAGGGCGCCCGTGCAGACGGACACCTTGAACTCGCACGGGGCGGCCGTTCTCAGCCATGCGATGAACCCGGCATCATTCATCAACTTTCTGGACCCGAATCCGCCGGGGACGATGACCATGTCATAGGCGTGGAGGGCCTCGCCGACTTTCGTCGGGATGAAGCCCAGCCCGGCACCATCCTTGACGATCTTGGACTGCGCGCAGATCTCCCATTGCAGGTCCGGAAGAAACCCCATGGTGTTCAGCCTGGTCACCGGATCGAACACGCCGATAAAGTCCAGGGCGGTCATTTCATCGTAGATGATGAACGCGATCTTCACGCCACATCCTCCGATGGTCGGCCGAGGGTGTCAGCAGGTGCCCGCAGAAGGCGCAGGGCGCAGTGCCAGTCCATCCCTACGGGTGGCCGGTTTGTCCTGCAGAAAGTCTGGCGGAGAATTGGCAAGGCCAGGGGCGTCCCGCCAGGGCCGGCTTCCTACTCTCGAACGATGGCATAGGGATGAGGGAACCGGTCCTTCAGGTTCCGCCACACACGACGATTGTCCGCGTGCCGGACGAGCGAGGGATTATCTTCCGGCCGCCAGCGTCGGATCACAGCCTGTGTCAGCACGAGTTCCAATTCCCCATCCTCACCCGGTACTCATCACCCAGCGCGTGCAGCCAGCCGCTTCAGCAGTTGGATCTGGCCTGCATGGTACACATCATGGGCGGCGATCCCGGAGATGATCGCCGCATTACTCACCTTGCTGCCCGGGGGAATCCTGTCCAGGTCCCTCGGCGCCAATCCGGCAATCGCGGCACGCATCTGCCGGTGCGTATCCTCGAGCCGGGCAACGTCGTTACGCCACGCCTCCGGCGTCATGGCCTCCGGACGGGCGAACCAGTTCGAGCCCTTGAGGGGAAACGACCCCCGTTTCTCCCCCAGGATTCTACGCCGTACGGCGTATTTCCAGTAGGCGCAGTGCACCATGATTTCCCAGATGTTGTGGCGACCGGCCGCCGGCCTCCATGAGACTGCGCGGGTGTCGAGCCCCCGGATCGACCCGCGCAGGTTGGGACCATGCCAGGCCTTCTTCTCGTAGGCCTCATCTACGATCCGCAGCAGAAGTGCGATCTCCGGCTTGAGCACGTTGTCCTTCCTCCTTGTCCTGTCGGAGCGCCCTGCCCTACGCTTTACCCCACCGGCGCACTTGGTTGCGGCCCGCCTGCTTGGCGGTGTACAGCGCCCGGTCCGCCGCCCCGATGAGCTTTTCCTCGGATTCGCCGTCTTCCGGGAAGGTGGCGACCCCCATGCTCACCGTCACATTGACCGTCTCCTCCGGGGAAACGGCGATGGAATGGGCGGCGATGATGTCGCGCATCCGATCCGCCACTGCCAGAGCACCGGGGCCCGGCGTCTCCGGCAGGATGATGGCAAACTCGTCCCCCCCGTATCGGGCCACCTGATCCACCGGTCGGACCTCGCGACGGATCAGCGCGGCAAGCCACCGCAAGGCCTCGTCGCCGGCCAGGTGGCCGCAGGTGTCGTTGACAGTCTTGAAGTGATCGATGTCCACCATCAGCAGGGAGAATGGTCGCCCATAGCGCCGGGACCGTTCCGCCTCCTCGGCCAGGCGCCGGTGGAACTCGCGGTAGTTGTACAGGCCCGTGAGGCCATCGTGGATGGAGAGGTCTTCCAAGGCGGCTTGGCTGCTGGCCAGCTTTTCCGCCATGGCATTGAACATCCGCCCCAGTTGCCCCAACTCGTCCCGCGTGGCCAGGGGGACCCGGTGAGAAAGATCGCCCGCACCAAAGCGAGCCGCGGCCTCCTCGAGTGCGCGGAGGGGAAGCAGGATGGACCGGGCCAGGGCCATCCCGACCAAGATCGCGCTTCCCAACCCTAGAGCGAAGACGGTGGCGATGATGATCAGCGCCTGTCGCCGGACGGCATGCGCCAGCGCCAGTTGCTGGGTCATCTCCCCCTGGGCCAGGCTGTGGATCTGATCGAGCCTGTCCAACGCCCGTTCAATATGCGCGTCGAGGCGTTCGATTGCGCGCACGGCAGTCGCCTTCCCCCCAGGGTTGGAAATGGTCAGGATGCCTTCTGCGATGCCGCGGGCTCGCTTCCACTCCGCCTGGGCGGACAGGATCAATGCACGCTCTGCCGCCAGGGCAAAGTGGCCCGTCACGGCCTCCTCGAAAGCCTTGTCTGCGCCCTGGCTCGTCTGGCGGAAGCGCTCGCGCTCGCCCAGATCGCCGTGACCCGTGATGAGGTAGTCGTGGACCGCCACCGTCGCCCTTTGCACGAGGATCTGGATGCGCAAGACGCGTGCGATCTCCTCAGTCGATTCTTGCACGACGTTATCGAGCGCATGGATGGCGCTCTGGAGGGAGAAGACGCCGCCGATCGTGAGAACCACCAGGGGCAAGAGCATCACACTCATGCTCATGATGAATCGCGTTCGCAGGGGGGTGTGAAGCCAACCGCGATTTTTCACTGGAGCAACCTTCCCCTCACCGACCGCATCCCCATCACCCGTGAATGCGGGTTCCCTTGCCGCCCGCCGGGATGTGAGAGGTTCGACCCTTGAACTGCCGGCTGGCCTCCGTTCCTCAGGGGTCAGCCGCCGCACGGATCACTATACCTTATGCAGGCTGATTGGCCAACATCCACCTCCCGCCGGCCTCTGCCGGTCGGCGGCGGGGCGACGCACGGGGCGCCGGCACCCGGCGGGGTGATCTGGAGGAGCGAGAGTTGTCCTGGCTCGACCTCGTGGACGGCGGCGGGTGGTTCGCACTCGGGCTGGTCGGAGAATCCGTATTGTTGGTTGAGTTCAGCAACCAGGCGACAGATCCGCTCCTTGGAGGCACGGTCCATAATCGTAGGTTCTATAGTGCATTACTCGGGACCTTCTCTAGGTCAGGTGGTTCGGGGAACACGGCTGGCCGGTTCACCACAGGCCTGGTCACCCCGAGGAACCCTGCGACCGTGGCACCGGAGCGACCCTCTTCATCAGGGCCATCCGACAGGAGCCTACCTGGACCGAGGCCACTGCCCGCGTCCCGTATCAGACAGTCGGTCGCCGGAGGTGAGGGGCGGGTTGCCGAATGCTAGCCGAACCCCAGGAGGTTGCCAAGAGGATTCGGCGACAGCCGACGGAGCAGGATGGAGCAGTCCGTGAACTCCGGCGCGCATGGGCTCCCGGCGCGCCGCAGAAGCGCCCGGGTCCCCGCAGGAGAAAGAAAAAGCCGGCAGGGAGAAGTGTTCCTATTGACAGCCGGGGGCCCTATAAGTGGTAGGCAGCGCTCGCCGTCTCAGTTCTGCAGCTCGCTTAGCCGTCGCCCGAGAAACCGCCGCTCCGGCTCCTGCCGCGCGAGGGCAAGGGCCCGCTGGTAGGAGGTCCGGGCGTCCGCCGTTCTCCCCAGCCGCCGGCACAGGTCCGCCCGCGCCGAGTGGGCCAGGTGGTAGTCGGCCAGATCGCCGCGCGCCAGGATGGCGTCGATGAGGGCAAGACCCGCCAAGGGACCGTCGCGCATCGCCAACGCCAGGAGTCCCACCACCTCGGGCTCTGGCAGCAACTCGACGAGCAGCCGCGCCAGACGGATCGCCTCGCCCGAGAGATCGGCCCGCGTGAGCGACCCACCCGATGACGCGGAGTACCCCTCGTTGAACACCAGGTAGATCACTTGGAGCACGGTGTCCAGCCGGTCCGGCAGATCGGCCCGCGACGGCACCTGATAGGGAATGCGCGCGTCGCAGATCTTCGTCTTGGCGCGCACGATACGCTGGGCCACCGTGGGCACAGCGGTGAGAAAGGCGCGCGCGATCTCCTCGGTCGTGAGGCCGCACACCTCGCGTAGCGTCAGCGCCACCTGGGCGTCCGGCGGCAGGGCGGGATGGCAGCAGGTGAAGATCAGCCGTAGCCGGTCATCCTCGACGGCCTCGTCGTCCCGCTCTGTGCTGTCACTGGGGCTGGCGTCGAGTTGCTCGGCCAGCTCTGCTAACGACGCCTCAAATCGGGCGCGCCGGCGCATGCCATCGATGGCCTTGAAGCGGCCGGTCGACACGAGCCATGCCCGGGGATTGGGGGGCATGCCATCCCTCGGCCAGCGCTCCACCGCTGCCGTGAAGGCATCGTGCAGCGCCTCCTCGGCGAGGTCGAAGTCGCCCAGGAGGCGGATCAGGGTGGCGAGGACGCGGCGCGAGTCGGCGCGGTAGACGACGTCCACCATCTCGCGCACAGGTTCGGCCTCATCCGCCCTCATCAGTCACGCGACCGCAGCTCCGGCTGCTCGAACCCTTCAATGGGCCGCACCGCGATGCTCCATCCCACGTGCTCGCCCAGGTGCGCCGCCGGGTGTTTCGAGGCCACCAGGATGGCCCTGTTCAGGTCCCGTACCTCTTGACGACGAGATCGTAGGCACACGTCCGTTCGGCCGGGTCGAACCGGTGCTCCTGGGCGAGCAGCCGGTCATACAGGACCTCCCGCCGATCCAGTTCCGCGAAGAGCGGCTTGAACCACTCCGGGTGCTCGCAAAAGATCGCCAGACGGCCCGCCATTCGATCCGTTCTTCCTTCCCATGACTATCTCCTGCGGCGGATGCGCCGCTCGGGTTCGGGGTGCAGGCGGGGGAGCGGCGGAACGCCTCGTGGTCCCGCTCACGTCGGGTGCGGTCTCCCCGAGGGATTCCGGTTGTCACTCTAACCTCCCAAGCCGCGACGGACAACCGTGTCTCGCTCGCAGTTTCCTGGACGAGGGTGGCACTCAGCGGGGCGGCTCGCGTACCGGCAACACGGTGGGAGCAATGCTGGGCGACAGTGTTGAGCCAGCCCTGGCCGAAGACGCGGCGCTGGTCGTATTGGCCGATGAGAGCCTGGATGGGTCCGTCGGCGCATTTGCCGAAGCCAGGGTCATTGGAGACGTGGCCGACGCATTGCCCCCGGATGACGACGGAGGCGGAGTCGGGCCGGGTGCGCCGGGTCAGGTACCCCTGGAGGACGGTGGGCGTGCCGAGTACCTCGAAGTGCCTACTCCAGTCGTAGCGGCGCTAGCGGACGCCGAGATATGACATCGCTGGAGCGGAGGTCCGCAGGGGCTATTGCGGCGATCAGCCTGAAAGGGATTCGTGCTCAACTCTGGCGCCGGGGGAGCGGCTCCTGAAAGCGGTGAACGCCAAGCTGCGTGCCCAGGCCGCGGCGTCCCGCCCCCGGATCAAGGAGCTTCGGCGGGTTCTGAACTTGATGGAGCGAGAGATCGCGAACTGCACCCGGACCATTGCCAAACGGCACGCAGTTCGCATCGCCGGGCCGTTGCTCCCATGAGGGGGCTTGGGCTGCCCCTCGTCCGGAGCAGCGGAGGCGCATGGTTCAGGAGCCGGAAGGATGCGCAAGTCGCGCCGGCGCCCTGCGCCCCGAGCGCAGCGGCGTGGCCCACCACACCTCGAACGATGGGGATCCCTTTGGTCCCCCGCCCCATCCCATGGTGCAGGAGGCCGCCCGATGGCTCCGGACGCAGGGCGGAAGGGCATTGAGCCACGCCTGTCGGGGCAGCGCACGAGCCTCCCGTGAAGAACTGGAGAGGGGCTGTTCCGGCAGTGGAAGATAAGTCAATTTCAGAAACAACGTCCCGCATTATTACTTGGACTGATGCCAGCAGGCAACGGTCGCGATGAGCCGCCGCTGAACGGCTGGCTCCATCGCGCAGTTATGCCGCAACTTCTACGTAGTCGACCCGACTCGACGGTGGGGGAATGGGGACGCCATCTTCGCGGAGACCGGCAATATGGAACTCAATGGCCTCACGGATCTGAGTCTCGGTGTCCTCGACTGTGGCGCCCGTGGCAACGCAGCCGGGAAGGTCCGGCACGTACGCGGAGTAGTTGTTCTCCGCCCTCTCGATCACGACGGCGTATCGCATTGGAACCTCACTTTCTGAGCCCCGCCTGCTTCAGGATGCTGTTCAACGTACCAGGGGCGAGGTCGTCACTTGGTTTCCCGGGAACGGTCACTCGGCCAGGCCTCGACGGGTGCTTGTACTGCCGATGGCTACCATGGGTGGCGGTAAGGTACCATCCATCTTCCTGGAGCATTCGGAGAACCTCGCCGACTTTCATGGGGTCAGACTATCCGACCAATTCGCAGTCAAGGAGGAAAATCTCGTCGGCATAACGCTGCGGTCAGCGGCCGGAGGGCGAGCAGCGCGAGCCTCCGGTCCGCTGCACTGCGTGTTGGGCCGGCTGTGATGAGCACCGATCTCTTCCCGTGTCTCTCAAGAAGTCCCGCACCCGCAACCCCCCTCGGTCAATCACTCAATGACCTGATCCGCCCGCAGCAGCACCGACGGCGGGACGGTGAGGCCGAACGCCTTGACGGTTCTGAGGTTGATGACCAGCTCGAACTTGGTCGGCTGCTCGACAGGCAGATCGGCGGGCTTGGCGCCCCTTAGGATCCTCGCCACGTGGCCACCAGCGCGCCGGTAGGTGTCGGTCAGGCTCGGCCCGTAGGCCATGAGCCCCCCGGCTTCCACGAACTCGCGGAACTCCATGATGGCCGGCAGCCGCTGCTGTCCGGCGAGCTCCGCGATTCGTCGCAGATGGCGATGGTTGAAAGGGGACACGAGGACAAAGAGACCTTCAGCACCGGTTCTCTTCATCCCGAGAAATGCGCCGTCCAGATCCTCCGGGCGATGGACCTCCACCGGCTGGATCTCTACTCCCAAGACCGCACCTGCCCTCGTGAGATCCCTCAACTGCTGCTCGGCCGCCGCGCTGTCTGGATTCCGGAGCACGACCACGCGCCGAAGGCCTGGAACGGTCTCCTTGAGGAGCTCAAGCCGCTTGTCGTTCACCTCCGGGGTCAGCAGGCTCATGCCCGTGATGGTTCCGCCTGGCCGAGCCAAGCTCGTCACGAGACCGCTTCTCACCGGATCGGCGACGAGCGCGAAAACAATGGGGATAGTCGTCGTCGCGTTCTTGGCGGCAATGGCCGCGGGTGTCGTTGGCGCGAAGACAACGTCCACCTTCAGCCGCACGAGCTCGGACGCGAGTTCGGCGAGTCGTTCACTCCGTCCCTCTGCCCACCGGAACTCGATCACCATGTTCTGCCCTTCGACATAACCCTGATCGCGCAGGCCCTGCCGGAAGCCTTCGACACGGCCGGGAGACTCGCTGGGCGTGGTCGCGCCCAGGTACCCGATCCGAGCGACCTGCCTCGCCGGCTGCGCGCCGGCGGCGAGCGGGGCGGTGAGCAGCAGAACTGCGACGACGGTGGCGAACCTAGCGATTCGCGGTCTCACAATCATTTCTCCACGGAGGGCATCAGCGGTCCGCCCAACAATGAGTAGACTGTTTCAGCCTAGCACCCCAAATGTCACTGCCTGTCAGCCTATCACCCGCGCGGCCCATCGTCACGGCGCCTACCGTTTGCGGCAGTTACCATACGCGACTCTGATGCGCGGGATTATAGACTGTTTCCGCATATATGTCCGGCCGATGCCCTACAAAACATCCACGGGGCTCCGGACGCCCAGGCCGCCCTTGTTGAGCACGTGGGTGTAGATCATGGTCGTCTTGACATCCTTGTGGCCGAGGAGTTCCTGCACGGTCCGGATGTCGCCTGCCTGTGCCGCCCGTGGTCGGCACGGCAGACAGGTACCCTGATTCCAGCATGTGGGTAAGGAAAGAACATCCGAAGGTGCGGCACGCCGACGACTGGTGTGGAAGGGTGAGGGTCGCCGAATGGGCGACGGTGTTTCGGGCGTAGCTTGGCCGAGGAAGCCTTGGTTCTCCGTTCCTGCCGCACAATTCGCCCGCGACACCTGTAAGCTATTCCTGAGAACCGCCCTCATCCGACCGCCCTCCCCTGGCCGCCGGTGAGGAGTGTCGAGGTCGTGCAAAACTACCCCAGGCCCGGCGGCGGTGTCAAGAACATCGACGAATCTCCGGGGCCAAATGACCAACGGCAGTCAGGGGAACACGGCCCGCGTTTCGTGGTCGGTGGACGATGATTCGGGCCAGACGCTCAAGGCCCCGCCTGCTCGCAGGGCGCGAGCACGACCGCGTCTGTGTGGGCGCAGGCGGCTGACTCCGAGTGGTGCCACCGCAGCACAGGCTGCGGCATCGCGTCCCAGGTCCGGCCGTCGAGAAGCCGCCCCGTGCGACCCTTTCGGACCCCTCCCCATTGCTTGAAAAAGAACGGGACCCCGCTGACGACGCACCGGTCCCGGATTTCCCGAACCCAATCCGCTTCCATCGGACGACACCCCGGGCCGGATTCTCCTCCCACGATCACCCAGTCAAACTCGGCGAGCGGGAGGGAAGGGATCCTGGCCAGTAGGGGCTCAACCGAGAGAAATCGAATGGCTGCCGGCACCTTTCGAAGTTGCTCAATCCGTGAAAGGTACCGGGGCGACTCAACGCTGACGCCCATCCACACATTGTTTGGCCACGGGAGTCTAGAGCTAAGTTCGGCGAGCCGGTTCGCCCGTTTCGTGAGTATCTGAAATGTGTGCCAATGCGCGGCGACCTGTTCGGCATCGAATTCATATATCCCTCTCAGGAATAGTGTCCTGCGTCGGCGAGAAGTAGACGGTCAATCAGACGCTCAGACGGCTTCCGACCCATGCGCTCTAGCCACACAAATACGTCGTTATCCTTCTTCGAACTGTTACAACTGAAACAAGCCGGAACGACATTTCCCGGCGTCGATTGCCCACCCCGCCTTACAGCTACGATATGGTCCCAAGTGGTTGCCGGTTCGTCGCAATAGGCGCACAATCCTTCGAACTCTTCCAGGAGCAGTTCTTGCGCTTGAGGTGGAATCGGAGCTACACCACGTTTTCTGGAGCGTGCATGCTGAATGCGCTCCAACCGGAACCGGCGATCTGTGGCATACCGGCGGCGAGTCTCCTCGTTTGCGTGCTTGCGACAAAGGCCAGCGTAGACTTGTGTGACCGGTAGCCAACTTTCACATCGCCGACACCATCGAAATCCTTGGCCTAACATTTCTCTCCTTTTTTCCTTCGACGGACCAGGGCTCGAACGTAGGTATCGGCACGCCTTGCAAACGGCATGGCGCTTGTCGGAACGGTTTCGATCGACACCGAACTCGGAAATGAATTTCCACATGCCGCACATATGACACCACTTTTGACCGGAGTCAATGCGACGCTGGTACTCTTCTAGGGACAAGCCGATTCGCTTTGCTGCGACCTTCAGAATCCCGATACGGCTTCCCATGGTTGAGTTCCAGGATGGGTACAGGAACGGGCGGCATTCAACAATTCACTCTTACACCCACCAATCATACCCAAATGAATCTGAAGGTTCCTCTCAGCAAATCACGCAATTTACACCAAATGGGTATCAGGATCGACCCATGCTGCCGGGCTGAAGCAAGCGGGGTTCCCCGCGAGTACCTATACCCACTTCGTCAGCCACGATATCTCGCCGGATCATTGGCATCCTCCGAACCGAAGGGCACATTGGCCTTTGTCGCGGTCACTATACCTCGGATGGGACATCTGTCCAATCTCAGAAGCCGGTGGCGAAGTGCCGACACACGGCATGCTCTTGGGCGAGGGTTCGACCCGAGGTAGAGCCATTTGTTCTCCGTCCGCCTCGTGGATTGTGGCGGGCGGGTCGAACTCGGGCCGGTCGGGGAATCCGTATTGCTGCTTCAGTTCGGCGACCAGGCCGAAGATTCGATCCTTGTAGGCGCGGTCCAGGAAGGCGGAGCGGGTGAAGCGCGTGGCGTAGCGCTTTCGGAGATGCGGGAAGTGTTGCTCCAGGAACGGGAAGAAGGCGTGCTGGGCCGATGGCTTCAGGAACAGGACGTTGGCGAAGACGTGGGTGGCATCGTGGTCCCGGGCGGCGGCGATCACGGATTCCAGGTTGGCCCGCGTGTCGGTGATGTCCGGCATGATGGGGGCGATGTTGACCCCGGCGACGATCCCCGCCTGCCGCAGGGCCCGCAACGCCTTCAATCGAAGGTCCGGCGTGGGGGCGCGAAACTCCAGGATGCGGGCCAGCCGCCGGTCCAGCGTGGTCACGGTCAGGTTGACCTGCACGCTGCTTCTGGCCGCGATCCGGCGGAGGAGGTCAATGTCCCGGGTGACAAGGTCGCTCTTGGTGGTGATGGAGAGGCGGAGGTCGGGGGCCAGGGCCATGACCGCCAGCAAGCTCCGGGTCGCGCCATAGCGCCGCTCCGCTGGCTGGTAGGGGTCGGTGGCGGTCCCGAGGGCGATGCTTTGGCCGGTGAGGCGCTCGGGCGTCAGCTCGCGCATCAGGATCCGGGCCGCGTCCCGCTTGACGTAGATCTTCTCCTCGAAGTCCTCCCAGCGGTTCAATCCCATGAACTCGTGGGTGTAGCGGGCGTAGCAGTAGCGGCAGCCGAACTCGCACCCGCGGTAGGGGTTGATGGTCCAGGTGAAGGGCATGCGCGGGCTCATGCACCGGTTCAGGACGGAGCGTACCTCGATGCTCAGGTACTCGGCCTGGCGTTTCTCCAGCAGCCTGTCCGCCTCGCGCGCCAGACGCTCGATGCCCTTCGCGACGGTTAGAGGCTCCGTGGATGGGAACAGCATCCTCATCACCTTTCAGGATCAGCGGGAATTATCAGCAGCCAATTTCCAATGACCAAATCCCAATGACCAATGGCGGTACCACAATTGGCCCCAATCCGAAATTCTCAACCGCCAAGGCGCCAAGAACGCCAGCCAAAATGGCTCATTGGGGGGACACGAACGAAGCTTCTGACCGCCCCATGAGCGCATTCTCAGGTTATTCGCTGGAGGGATCGGAACATCGCCTCCTTGGCAACCTTGGCGTCATGGCGGTTCAAGGGTTAGCCATTGGTTCATTGGGCATTTGCCTTTTGTCCCTCCAGTTCCCGGATCCGTCCTTTCAACTGCGCGATGGCCTTCTGGTGTTCCACCAGGATGCCCATGAGGATGGCCTCCAGCGGCGTGAGGCGCGAGGCGTAGACCATGGCGGCCACGTGGTATTTGGCGGCGGCGAACAAGCCGTCGAAGGCCTCCTGGTCTTCCCGGCGCAGGGCACGGCGGAACTTGTTCCAGCTCTCGAACTCGGCTTCCAGAACCTGGCTGAAGGGTGCGACAGTTCGGCCCATGATGAACCTCACAGGCAAATGACCAATGACCAATGACCAATTTCCAATGACCAATGCGCGCTGGATCACCTGCCAGACCACGGATAGGCCACCGGCAGCGCCTGGTGGTGATGCCCGCGGAGCCATGGTCGGCAGTCGTCCTGCGAGATCACGAGCGGATGGGCACCCCGCCCGGGGCGGGGCTTCTCGCGGACGACCAGGATCAGGCCCTCTTGCTCGCGAAGCCGGGCAACGTTGTCGGCGGCGCGGGCCAGCATTGCCCCGAGAGGCTGCAGCCTCGGCGTCGCCGGCTCCTCGGGGTGGGTTGCCAGGATCGGCTGACCGGCCTCGGCCAGCGACCGCATCCGCCGCGTCGTATTCTGGAACAGGCGGAACGCCTCGCGTGCGGGGACGTTCTCGTCGTGGAACAGGTGGCTCCAGCCCGAGATCACCACCAGGCCCGGGCGATAGTCGGCGATGGCCGCGGGCAGACGTTCCACGATCAGGGTCTCCAACTGGTGGCACGTGAAGGCGCGGGTGAGATAAAGGCGCCGCATGACCGCTTTGGGGGGCTGTCCGGCTTCCCTGGCGAGCGTCGAGAGAATGTAGGGGTCGAAGGCGTTGGCCCCATCCACGTACAGGACCGTGCGCCCGCTCAGGACCACCCGGCCAGCCAGGGTCGTCCCCAGGTTCAGGACGAAGGACGGTCCGGTCAAGAGCAAGAGGCCTGCCCGAGCCTCTCCACCGGTGGTGGCGGACCCCGCCGCAGGCGCGCGTCGCCAATCCTCTTGGGCGAGGTAATTCAGGAGGGCCAGGAGGCCATCTTCCTCCCGGCGGGTGACGGCACTCACCCGGAACATGGCTGAGAGATACCAAACATATGTTTGGATGTCAATAAAAATCCGCTGCCGGTCTCGAATCCTTGTACGGGGCACAGCCGCGTGATATCTTCCTCCAGATTCTGCTGCATTTTCAGGAGGTTTTCGTCTATCGCAACAGCCGGTGGAAGCCCATCCGAGGCTCCAGCACATCGCATAGGCTCGCGGAAAGTATGGCAGAGATCAGTAAATCTGCGATATGGCTGCCCTCTGCTGGAGGTGAGGAGCCCCCGTGAGGTGATCAGACATGAAGAATAGTAAGAGGCGATTGGACGCGGTGAAGACGATGCGGGAAATTCGAGACCGGCTCAGCGAGCAGTTCAAGGGTATGACCTTCGAAGAACAGAAGCAGTACATCAAGGAGCGGACAAAGGCTAGGCCGAAAACAGCCCCAACTGCAAAAACCGGAAAAGAAGCTGCCTGACACGGCGTGCACTGGACGGTTCAAGATTGAGCGACATGAGGTTGCTCATGAAATCGCTAGAGCTGAGCGCCGCCGCAAGACCAAGGAGAACGATGTGCAACCTAACGATGTGCAACCTTTTAAGCAGCAGGTCCAGGCCGAGGTGGACCGGCTGGCGCCGGACCTTCTGGCCACGAGCCGATTCCTGCACGCGAACCCGGAGATGGCCTACGAGGAACACCGGGCGGCCGAGCGCCTGACGGCCGTCCTGGAGCAGCACGGTTTTGCGGTCGCGCGCGGGGTGGCCGGTTTGCCCACGGCATTCACGGCGCGCGCCGGGTCGGGGAGGCCGCGGATCGCCTTCCTCGCCGAATACGATGCGCTGCCCGGCCTGGGCCACGCCTGCGGCCACAACCTGATCGGGACGGCGTCGCTGGGAGCGGCCCTGGCGGTAAAGGCTCTCCTGGACCGGGTCCCGGCAGAGATCCTGGTGGTCGGCTGCCCGGCCGAGGAGAAGGGGGGCGGAAAGATCCCCCTGGTGGAGGCCGGGGTCTTCGCCGGAACGGACGCCGCCATGCTCGTCCACCCCAGCAACCGGACCGAGATGGTGAAGCTGGCCCTGGGAATGCGGGAGATTCGCGTCGAATACTTCGGCAAGGCGAGCCACGCGGCCGCCACGCCGGACCAGGGGATCAACGCCCTCGACGCCGTGGTGCTGGCTTACACCGGGATCAGCACCCTGCGGCAGCAGGTGCGCCCGGACGCCCGGATCCACGGGATCATCACCCACGGGGGCCAGGCCCCCAACATCATCCCGGAGTACGCGGCGGCCCGCTTCTACGTCCGGGCTCTGGATCTCGAGTACCTCGAAGAGTTATCCCGCCGCGTGGTGGCGTGCTTCGAGGCGGCGGCCCAGGCGACCGGCTGCCGGCTGAAGATCACCCCCGCGGGATGCGACTATCACCCCTACAAGCCGGCCTATGGTCTGGCCGAGCTGTTTCAGCGCAATCTGGAATTCCTCGGGGAGGTCGTGGACCAGGGACCGGTGGACCGCGAGCTGGGATCCACCGACGTGGGCAACGTGAGCCAGGCGATTCCCACGATCCAGCCGATGCTCCAGATCTCACCCCGCGAGGTGACGTGCCACATGGCCGCTTTCGCGGAGGCGGCCGTCTCCGACGCGGGCCATCGGGGGATGCTGCTGGCAGCCAAGGCCATGGCGATGACCGCGGTGGATCTCGTGACGGATCCGACCAGCCTGGCGCGCGTGGCGGACGAGTTCCACGGACGCGCTTGACTGGATGGGCGGGAGAACCGATGACGGGGTCCAATAGAGCGCATGCATCGTTTTTTGATCCCTCGGCTGGCTCTCTCTCGGCTCTCGGTCACCCACCTGGGGCGGGTACCCGGCCCTCGGCGCTCAAACCATGAAGGTCATCGGCCTGATGTCGGGCACGTCCGCCGACGGCGTGGATGCCGCCTTGGTGGAGATCACATCGGAAGCCGGTCGTCCCGCCCTCCGTGTCGTCGCGTGGGAGACGGTCGCCTATCCCGCCGGGTTGCGGGAGCGCATCCTGGCCGTGGCCTCGGGCGGGAGCACGGAAGTGGTCTGTCACCTGGACGCCTATCTGGGAGAGCTGTTTGCCGAGGCGGCCGCGTGGGTGGCGGAGCGGGCCGGCGTCCCGCTCCACGACGTGGACCTGATCGGCTCGCACGGCCAGACCATCCACCATCTGCCGGCGCCGAGGCAGGAGGGGAGGCACGCCGTGCGGTCCACGCTCCAGATCGGGGAGCCGGCGGTGATCGCCGAGCGGACCGGCGTCACGACGATCGCCGACTTCCGGCCGCGCGACCTGGCGGCGGGCGGCGAGGGGGCGCCCCTCACGCCCATCGTGCATCACGCGCTGTTCGCCCGACCGGATCGCGGGCGGATCATCTTGAACCTGGGCGGCATCGCCAACGTCACGGTCCTGCCCGCCGGAGGTGATGCCTCGGCCGTCACGGGCTTCGACACGGGGCCCGGCAACGTCCTGCTGGACGAGTTCGTTCGCGCCACGGGGGCCTCGGCCGTGGGCTACGACGAGGACGGGCGTCTGGCCGCGGCCGGGCAGGTGCATGAGGCGCTGCTGCGGGAGATCATGCAACATCCCTTCGTCCGCCGGGCGCCGCCCAAATCCACGGGACGGGAAACGTTCGGTCCGGCTTTCGTGGAGGAGTTCCGCGCGCGTCTCCGCGCTGTAGGCGGGAACGAGCGGGACGGCGTGTCCACGCTGGCGGCCTTCACCGTCGCAGCGGTCGTTTGGAACCTGCGGGAATTCATCTTTCCGAAGACCGAGGTGCACGAGGTGGTCGTCACGGGCGGGGGCGCGCGCAATGCGTTCCTGATGCGTCGCCTGACCGAGTCGCTGCCGGAGTGCGCGGTCGCCTCGTCCGATGCCATGGGGTTTCCCGGACAGGCCCTGGAGGCGGTAAGCTTCGCCTGGCTGGCCTACTTGACGGCCAGGGGACAGCCGGGCAACCTACCGGCGGTCACCGGCGCGTCGGGCACACGCATCCTGGGTTGCATCGTGCCCGGAAGAGGATTCCGGGAACTCACGGAGCGATGACGTGGAGATGACCCCGTACTATCAGGCCGTTATGCGGCTGATCGCCGCCATCATGCGCTCGCAGGCCGAGAGCCTGGAGCGGGCGGCCCAGGCCATCTTCGAATCCCTGCGGGCCGACGGGGTGTTCCACGTTTTCGGCAGCGGGCACTCCCACGCCCTGGCTGAGGAGGCGTATCATCGCGCGGGCGGCCTGGTACCGGTGAACGCCATCCAGGAAGTCTTCTTGACGCCGCTCACGCCCCCGTCCATGAGCGGCCAACTCGAGCGGGTCTCCGGCCTCGCCAAGATCATCCTGGATGGCCACGACCTGCGGCCGGGGGAGGTCCTGATGGTCGTCTCCAACTCCGGCATCAACGCTGTCCCCGTGGAGATGGCGCTGGAGGGCAAGTCCCGCGGCCTCACCGTCGTCGGCCTGACCTCGCTCGCCCATTCGCGCGCCGTCGCCTGCCGGCACGAGAGCGGCAAGCGGCTCTTCGAGGTCGCGGACATCGTCCTGGACAACTGCGGAGAGCCGGGGGACGCGACGGTCCGCTACGAAGGGTTGCCAGGGAAGGTGGCGCCCACGTCGCTTTTGGCCGGGAGCTACATCGTCAACTCCCTGGTCTGCCGGGTCGTGGAGCTCTTCCTGGCCAAAGGACTCACGCCGCCGGTTTACCAGAGCGCCAACGTGCCCGGCGGGGACGAGCACAACCGGAGGCTGGAGGCGAAGTACCGCGGCCGCATCCGCGGCCTCTAGTGTCCTGTCTCAGAGATCGCCTTACAGGAAAGCCGTTCGGGCTGAGCTTGTCGAAGCCCGGATTTCGCACCCTTCGACAAGCTCAGGGTGAACGGAATTGTAAAGGAACTTGAGAGACCGCACGCTAGAAACGGGAAATCATGCAATAGGGTAACTCGGCACTCCGACAACTTGCCAACCCGGAACTCCGGATTGCCTAATTGCCAAGGTGCCTGATTGCCAGGTCGTAAGAGAGGAGAGAGCGTGACAGACGTCAGAACGACGGGTCGCATCCTGGAAGGCATCCGGATCCTGGACCTCAGCCGGATCATCGCGGGACCCTACTGCTCCCAGATCCTGGGAGACATGGGGGCCGAGGTGGTCAAGGTCGAGCAGCCCGGCGTCGGGGACGACAGCCGCACCTGGGGCCCACCCTTCAAGAACGGGGAGTCGGTCTACTTCTTCTGCATCAACCGGAACAAGAAGAGCATCACCGTGGATATGAAGGACCTCCGGGGCAAGGCCATCATTCGCGAGCTGGCCAAGCGGGCGGACGTCCTGCTGGAGAATTTCAAGCCGGGGACGCTGGAGAAGCTCGGCCTGGGCTGGGAGGTCCTCCGGCGGGACAATCCTCGCTTGATCTTCTGTTCCGTGTCAGGGTTCGGCCAGAGCGGACCCTATGCGGAGCGCGGCGGCTACGACGTGATCGTCCAGGCGGTGGGCGGCCTCATGGGGATCACGGGCGACCCCGACGGCCCGCCGGTGAAGGTGGGGGTCGCCATGACCGACATCTGCACCGCGCTCTACGCCCTGGGCGCCATCCTGGGGGCGCTGTATGCCCGGGACCGGACGGGAGAGGGGCAGCGGATCGACGTGTCCCTCCTGGAGACCCAGGTCGCCGCCCTCATCAACATCGCCAGTTCCTACTTGAACGCCGGGGAGATCCCGGGCAAGTGGGGCACGGCCCACGTGAACATCGTCCCCTACCAGGCGTTCAAGATGCAGGACGGCTACATGATCATCGGGGCTGCCAACGACCGCCTGTGGGTCAAGCTGTGCGAGGCCATCGGCCTCCCGGAGGTGGGCCGCAACCCGAAATACGCCACCAACGCGCAGCGCGTGGATCATCGCGCGGAGATCGTCCGTCTCCTGGAAGCGCGCCTCGCCACCAAGACACGCAAGGAGTGGGAGGCCATCCTGGGCCCGACAGGCATTCCCTGCGGGCCCATCAACCGGATGGACGAGGTCTTTGCCGACCCGCAGGTCCAGCACCTCAAGCTGGTGCTGGAGGCGGAGCATCCCCGGGCGGGGACGGTCCGCCTGGTCAGGAACCCGGTCAGCTTCTCCCGCACGCCCGTGGACCTCCGCCAGGTGCCGCCGGTGCTGGGAGAGCATACCGAGGAGGTCCTCCGCGATCTGCTGGGGTACACGGCGGCAGAGATCACGGAGCTTCGTGCGACAGGCGTCGTGTGATGTGAGGACGTGCGATCCAGCTTGAGTGAGGACCATGGTATGACGGCGGACATCCTGATCCGTGGGGCGAGGGTCTTCGATGGCGGGGGTGGTGCCCCCGTGGAAGCCGATGTGGCCATCCGGGGGGACCGGATCGTCGCCGTCGGGCGCGACCTCGCGCCGCAGTCGGCGAATCGGGTGATCGACGCCCGAGGATTGTCGGCGGCTCCCGGCTTCGTGGACATCCACGGCCATTCCGATTACCACCTGCTGCTCACGCCCACGGCGGAGAGCGCCGTCCTGCAGGGCGTGACGTGTGAAATCGGCGGCAACTGCGGCTATGCAGCCGCCCCCATCTGGGGACCCTGGTGGGAGGATCGGGCCCGTTCCTATCACGAGATCTACGGCCTGGATCACCCCTGGCACGATGTGGGGGCCTACTTCCGCCGGCTGCTGGACATCGGCATCTCGATCAACTTCGGCCTGCTGGTCGGGCACAACACGCTCCGCGGGTCCGCCATGGGGGGCGCGGATCGCCGACCCACGGCCGAGGAGATGCAAGCCATGGTCGCGGCCTTGGAGCGCGGCATGGACGAGGGCGCCCTGGGCCTGTCCACGGGACTGGTGTACTCACCCGCCTGCTTTTCCTCGCCGGAGGAACTCGCCACCCTCACGGCCGTGGCGGGGCGCAAGGGGGGGATCCTCGCCACCCACATGCGGAGCGAAGGCGACGGGCTCCTCCCGGCCATCCAGGAGGTCATCGCCGCGGCCGAGGCGGGACGCACCCCGCTGCAAATCTCCCACCTCAAGACGTATGGGGAGCGGAACTGGGGAAAGCTTTCCCAGGCCTTCGACCTTATCGAGTCGGCGCAGCGACGCGGCGTGGATGTTACGGCCGATCGCTATCCCTATACGGCCGCCAACACCGGTCTCCAGGCGGCCCTGCCGCGCTGGGCCATCGAAGGGGACAAGGCGGAGCAGACGGCGCGCCTTGGGGATCCGGCGGTCCGGGAGCGCATCCGGCAGGAGATCGGCCAGGGGCCGCAGGCGCGCGACTGGAGCCAGGTGATGATCTCCGAGGTCACCCTCCCCCGGAAC